>JBIODO010000155.1:0-8939 GCA_044445225.1 Burkholderiales bacterium | reverse complement strand
GCGGCATCGTCGAGGACAACCAGTGGATCCTCGACCTGGTCAGACACGACCGGTTCTACTCGTTCTTCGTCGGCAACCTCGAGATCGGCGCGTCGACCTTCGCCCACGACCTGGCGCGTTTCGCGGGCGACCAGCGCTTCGTGGGAATCCGCGGCTATCTCACCGGCCCGGCCGAGGGCATCACGCTCAGCCCGGCCCAACTCGCCAGCCTGCGCGACCTGGCACGGCGCGGCATGACGCTCGACATCATCAGCCGCGCGGACAAGAACCCGAAGAATCAGGTGCAGGCGCTGTGTACCGCGGTGCCCGATCTGCGCATCATCATCGACCACCTGGGTGGCGCCAAGGGACCGCCGCCGGTTGACCCCACGTGGGAGCTCGAGATTCGCCGTCTTGCCGACGTCTGCCCGAATCTGTACATGAAGTTCTCGTCGTTCTACGACATGTACGCCCCCGGCGACGTGGTCTTCCCGACGCCCACGGACCTCGGCCCCTACAAGGCGCACTTCGACGTGCTGATGACCGCGTTCGGCCCAGACCGCCTGATCTGGGGCAGCAACTGGCCGGTGATCACCCTGCACGGGACGTACGAGGCTCAGATCGCTATCGCCGAGGAGTATCTCGCCGCGTTCGGCACCGCCGTGCGCGACAAGGTGATGTTCAAGAATGCCCTCGCGTTCTATCGCCGGCACAAACCGGGCAAAGACCACGACTGAAGTCTTGCGCTGAGTGCGTGCCTCGCGGCGACGCAAGAACGGCACGAGGGTTCGCTGGCGCACTGCGCGGCCTGCCGGGATCGGCGTGGCCGCGCCGCACCAGCGTTCGGATCCTGAACCCGCGGGTGGTCATCTCGCCTGACCACGTCCATCTGGCTTGGCGGCCATCTCGGCCTGCCAGGTCGGCCTGACCGGATGCGCTACGACCTCGACTTCGCGGCCCCACTGATGTACTGGCCGGACCTGCTGGCCGGCGCGGTGACGACATTGGGGCTGTCGGTCACCGCCACCGTGCTCGGCTTCGGCCTCGGTGTGTTCTGTGCGATCGCGCGCACCGGTCGCTCGGCCGCAGCCGCTCGCATCACGGGCGCCTACGTGGAGGCGATCCGCAACACACCGCTTCTGGTGCAGATCTTCATCGTCTACTTCGGTCTTGCCTCGGTCGGCATCAAGCTCGGTGCCTTCACGGCTGCGATCGCGGCGCTCGTCATCAACGTCGGTGCCTACACCGCGGAGATCGTGCGCGCAGGGATCGAGTCGATCCCGCGCAGCCAGCTGGAGGCGGCGCAGTGCCTGGCGCTCAGCCGTTGGCAGGTGTTGCGCCACGTGGTGTTGCCGCCGGCCATCGAACGCGTGTGGCCGGCACTCACGAGTCAATATGTGCTGCTGATGCTCGCCTCCTCGATCACGTCACAGATATCGACCGAGGAGTTGACGGCGATCGCCAATCGCGTGCAGTCGGACACCTTCCGATCGGTCGAGACGTACCTCATCGTCGCGGCCGCGTATCTCGCGCTCTCGCTGCTGATGCGCGTGCTCTTCTGGGTGGTGGGGAGTTATGCGTTCCCGCGTCGCCGCCGCCTGGGGACACCGCTGTGATCAGCCTGACTCCCGAGCAGCTGCTGTTCCTGCTGCGCGGCTTCGGCTGGACCATCGTGCTCTCGCTGCTGGCCTTCGCCGGCGGCGGGCTGCTGGGTTTCGTGCTGGCCCTGACGCGTGTGTACGCAGTGCGCCCGTTGCGAACACTGGCGATGCTCTATATCAAGCTGATCCAGGGCACGCCGCTGCTGATCCTGCTGTTCCTCACCTATTTCGGGCTGCCGGCCTTGGGGCTGGTCGTCGACCCGCTCGTCGCGGTGTCGCTCGGCCTGTCGACCTACGTGTCGGCGTACCTCGGCGAGATCTGGCGCGGCAGCCTGGAGGCCGTACCGCGCACGCAGGAGGCTGCAGCGTGCCTGGCGCTGAATTGGCATCAGCGTCTGATCCACGTGATCCTGCCGCAGGCGGTGAAGATCGCCACGCCGCCGACCGTCGGCTTCATGGTGCAGATCGTCAAGAACACGTCGCTGGCATCCGCGATCGGCTTCGTCGAGATGGTGCGCGCCGGCCAGATGATCAACAACGCGACGTTTCGCCCGTTGATCGTCTTCGTGCTGATCGCGGCGCTGTATTTCGCGCTGTGTTATCCGCTGTCGGCCTGGAGCCGCCGCCTCGAAGGGAAGTTCGATGTCGCCCATCGTTGAGGTCGAGGCGGTCTGCAAGCGCTTCGGCGCGGTCAGCGTGCTCGAAGGCGTGTCGTTCGAGGTCCGCCCGGGATCGGTGGTGGCGATCATCGGCCGCAGCGGCTCGGGCAAGAGCACGGCGCTTCGCTGCATCAACCGGCTCGAGACGATTGACGCCGGCCGCATCCGGGTCTGCGGGCAGGAGGTGACGTCGCCCAAGCTGGATCTGACCCGCCTGCACCGCGACGTCGGCATCGTGTTCCAGAGCTACAACCTCTTCCCGCACCTGACGGCCGAAGAGAACGTCATGCTCGCGCCGCGCCTGGTGCTCAAGCTGCCGCGCACCGAACAGCGCGAGCTCGCCGCGCGCGTGCTGGCCCAGGTGGGCCTGGCCGAGAAGGCGCAGGCGTACCCGTCGCAGCTCTCCGGCGGCCAGCAGCAGCGTGTGGCGATCGCCCGTTCATTGGCGATGAAGCCGCATCTGATGCTGTTCGACGAGATCACGTCGGCGCTCGATCCCGAGCTCACCGGCGAGGTGCTGCGGGTCATCGAGGGCCTGGCCCGCAACGGCATGTCGATGATCCTCGTCACCCACGAGATGGCCTTCGCGCGCAAGGTCGCCGATCACGTGATCTTCATGCATCGCGGCAAGGTGTGGGAGGAAGGCCCGGCCGCCGTGCTCGACGCTCCGCAGTCCGATGAGCTGCGCCAGTTTCTGGGCAACGGCCTGTAGGTGCCGCCGCCCGTTCCCACCATCACAAGGAGACTGCAGATGATCCGCCGTTCCACGTTGCTCAAGAGCGCTTTGGCGCTCGCCGCCGTCACCGCCATGGCCAGCGCCCACGCCGACCAGCTCGATGACATCAAGGCCGCGAAGAAGATCCGCGTCGCCATCGACCTCGGTGTGCCGCCCTACGGCATGACCGACGGGCAGATGAACCCCACCGGCTCCGATGTCGAGACCGCGCGTCTGCTGGCCAAGGATCTCGGCGTCGAGCTCGAGATCGTGCAGACGACCGGCGCCAACCGGATCCCGTTCCTGCAGACCGGCAAGGCCGACATCGTGATCTCGTCGCTGTCGGTCACGCCCGAGCGCGAGAAGGTCATCGACTTCTCGGTGCCGTATGCGCAGATCCTGTCCGTGATCGCAGGCCCCAAAGCGGTGACGATCAAGGGCTTCGAGGATCTGGCGGGCAAGCGGGTGGCCAGCACGCGCGGCACGACGAACGACAAGCTCGCCACCGAAGGCGCCAAGGACGCGCAGATCGTCCGCTTCGACGACGATGCCACGCTGATCACGGCCGTGAGCAGTGGCCAGGTGGACATCGTTGCCACGTCACCGGCGCTGGTCAAGACGATGCGCGAGAACGCGCCCCAGCGTGAGACCGAGGTCAAGTTCGTGATGAAGGGGTTTCCGCTGGGCATCGGCATGCGCAAGGGCGAGGCCAAGCTGCAGGCGTGGATCAACCAGTGGATCCAGACCAACACCGGCCAGCTCGCAGCGATCCACAAGAAGTTCCACGGCGTGAGTTGAGGGAGTCGTCGTGCTGACCGTCATCTGCGAAACGCCGGGCACTCTGAGGGCCGAGGATGGTCCGATACCGATTCCGGCCGCCGGCGAGGTGCTGCTGCGCGTCAAGCGCGTGGGGGTGTGCGGCACCGACCTGCACATCTTCACGGGCACCCAGCCCTATCTCTCGTACCCGCGGGTGATGGGGCACGAGCTGTCCGGGCTGGTCGAGCAGGCCGACGCCGACAGCGGGCTGGCCGCGGGTGACGCCGTCTACGTGATGCCCTACCTCTCGTGCGGCCGCTGCGTCGCGTGCCGCCAAGGCAAGACCAACTGCTGCGTGCGCATCCAGGTGCTCGGCGTGCATCGCGACGGCGCCTTCGCCGAATACCTGTGCGTACCCCGCCCCTTTGTGCACAAGGCCGAAGGCATCACGCTCGACCAGGCAGCCATGCTCGAGTTCCTGGCGATCGGCGCGCACGCGGTGCGGCGCGGCGGCGTAGGCGCCGGTCAGCGCGCGCTGGTGGTCGGTGCCGGCCCGATCGGGCTCGCAACGGCGGTGTTCGCCAAGCTGCGCGGCGCGCACGTGACCGTCATCGACGGTCGACGCGACCGCCTCGACTTCGCGCTCGAGCAGGTGGGTGTCGCGGCCTGCGTCGCGCTCGGCGACGGCGACGAGGCAGAACTGGCACGCCTGAGCGACGGTGAATTCTTCGACGTGGTGTTCGACGCCACGGGCAATCCGCAAGCCATGGAGCGCGGGCTGCACTTCGTCGCCCACGGCGGGCGCTACGTGCTCGTGTCCATCGTGCCGGGCGACATCCGCTTCTCCGACCCGGAGTTCCACAAGCGCGAGGCCACGCTGTTCGCCAGCCGCAACGCCACGGCGGAGGATTTCCTCACCGTGATGGCGGCGATGCGGGCCGGACAGATCCCTGACCGCGCGCTCGCGACCCATCGGCTCGCGCTGGCCGACGTACCCGCCGGCTTTGCCCGCCTGCTCGACCCGCAGCAAGGCGTGATCAAGGCCATTGTTGAGTGTTGACCGATCCAACTGAGGAGACCGACATGAGCGACCACGAAAGCAATTCACTGCGCGACACACCGCGGCGCGGCTTCATCAAGCAGTCCATGAGGGCATCGGCCATGCTTGGCACTGCTGCCACGGCGCTGTTCGCGGGCACCGATCCACACTCCGGCGGCCTCGGCCTGAACGGCGCGGCAGCGGCCACCGAAACGCTGAAGATGGCATTCATCCAGTGGCAACCGCACACCGTGCCGGCCGCCTGGTCCAAAGGCATCGAGGAGGTGCTGAAGGAGCAGCAGTCGATCCAGTACAAGCTGCTGGACGGCCAGAACAAGGTCGAGGTGCAGGTCAGCCTGATGGACACGCTGATCAACGAGGGCAGCTCGGTGATCTTCCTGCAGCCGATCGACAGCGTCGCGTTGGCGCCATCGATCAACAAGGCCAAGCGCGCCGGCATCTCGGTGATCACGCTGAACATCGACGCCAGCGCCGAGCACGCGGCGCACGTCGAGATGAGCCACTACTACGGCGCGATGGACATTGCACGCGTGATGGGCGAGAAGATGGGCGGCAAGGGCGAGGTGGCCATCCTCAACGCGCCACCGGGTATCATCATCCGCGACCAGCGCACCAATGGCTTCGTCGACGGCATGAAGAAGCACCACCCGGGCGTGAAGATCGTGGCCGACCAGGTGGCCGACTGGTCGCGCAAGAAGGCGCAGGACGTGCTCTCCACCATCCTCGCCGCGAAGCCGGGCTTGGGCGGCGTGTATGGCGTCAACGATTCGATGGCGCTCGGCGCGGTCGACGTCGCCAAGGAAAAGGGGCTGCTCGGCAAGCTCGTGATCTTCGGCAACGACGGCGAGAAGGACGCGCTCGAGTCCATCGAGAAGGGCGAGCTGACCGGCACGCAGTACACCGACGTGTACCAGCAGGGCCGCTTCGCCGCTGCGGCGGCCACCGTGCTCGGCTTGGGCATGGTGAACGCCACGGCGGTGAAGAAGCAGGCGCGGCTCTTGATGCCCTACGTGATCGCCACGCGCGACAACGTGCGACAGATCCAGCCCCACCAGCGCTGGTAGCGTCCGCCCACGCGATGTTGCGCCGCTCCAGCGCTGCGGCACTGCCGGTCTTCTTCGCGCTGACCTTCGGGTTCTTCTGCGTGGCTGCGCCGCGGTTTGCCTCGGCCAGCAACTTCGAGAACCTGATGGCGGGCTACGCGTTCGTGGCCATCGTCGCGATGGGGCAGGCGTTCGCGATCCTGCTGCGCGGCATCGACCTCTCGATCGGGGCGATCGTCGCGCTGGCCGGCATGGTGGCGTTCGATGCATCGTTGATCGGCCACCTGCCGGGGTGGCTGGTGCTGCCACTGGCGGTGGCGGTGGCCACGCTGGCCGGCGCGCTCAACGGCTGGCTCGTCGTGGGCTTGAGGCTGCAGCCGTTCATCGCCACGCTGGCCACGCTGGCCGCGTACCGCGGGCTCGTGTTCGCGATCTCCGGCCGCCAGCTGGTGCCTGCGCTGTCGACAACGCCGGTCATCGACCCTTGGATCGTCGGACTCGAGACCTACTTCGACGTCGGTGCAGCGTTGGGCCTGCAAGAAGTGACCACGCTGCCGGCGATTCCGCTGTCGTTCTTCGTGATTCTGATGCTGCTCGCGCTGTTCGAGGCGCTGCTGCGGTTCACGCGCGTCGGCCGCAACCTGCTCGCGGTCGGCGGCAATCCCGAGGCGGCGCGGCTGGCCGGTATCGCGGTTGCACGCCACATCGTGCTGGCCTATGCCTTGAGCGGCCTTTGCGCCGGCGTTGCGGCGCTGCTGCTCGTCGCGCGCCTGACCACGGCCACTGAGTCGCTCGGCAGCGGCCTGGAGCTGACGGCCATCGCCGCTGCGGTGATTGGCGGCGTCAGCCTGCGCGGCGGCAGCGGCACACTGTGGGGGCCGGTGCTCGGCGCCTTCCTGCTTGGTGTGGTGCTGCTGGGGCTCACGCTGTACGGCATCTCGCAGTTCGTGCAGCAGATCCTCACCGGCGCGATCCTGCTCGGCGCGGTCGCGCACGCGCGCTGGCTGGCGCGGCGCCGCGATCGAGGCCGCTCTGCGTTCGCATCGGCCACCTGACATGACCACCGCGCCGATCCGCGCCCGCGCCGTGACCAAGGTCTACGGCACGCAGACCGTGCTGCACGCAACCGACTTCGCGGTCGCGGCCGGCGAGGTGCGCGGGCTGGTGGGCTGCAACGGCGCGGGCAAGTCCACGCTGATGAAGATCCTCGCCGGCGCGATCGAGCCGAGCAGCGGCCAGGTGGAGGTGGCCGGCACGCTCGCCCTGCTCGGCCAGCCCACCGAGATGCTGCGCCGCGGCGTGGCGTGCATCTACCAGCACTCCAACCTGGTGCCGGACATGTCGGTGCTCGACAACCTGTACATCGGCCGCATCCCCACGCGCGGCTTCGGCGTGGTCGACCGCCGGCGCCTGTGCGAAGACGCGCGCGCGCTGCTCGCGCGCCATGGGGTCGAGCTCGACCTCGACGCGCCGGTGTCCGGCCTGCCCACCGTGAAGCAGAAGGAGGTGGAGATCCTCAAGGCGCTGGCGCTCGACGCGCGGGTGCTGCTGATGGACGAGCCCACCGGCTGGCTCTCGGTGGCCGACGTGGCGCGGCTGCACGCGACCATCCGCGGCCTGCGCGCGCGCGGTGTGGCCATCGTCTACACCAGCCACATGCTCGACGAGGTGTTTGCGGTGTGCGACAGCGTGACCGTGATGCGCGACGGCCACGTCGTGGCCGATGCACCGATCCGCGAGATCGATCGCGCGCATCTGATCCGGTTGATGGTGGGCGACACGCTCGCGAGCGAGGTCGGCGCCGATGCGGCGCGAGCGCGCCCGGCTGCGCCGGTGGGAGCGCCGCTGCTGCGCTGCGCCGGGCTTTCCAGGCGCGGCGTGTTTCACGACATCGACCTCGAGCTGCACGCCGGCGAGATCGTCTGCGTCACCGGTCTGGTCGGCGCCAAGCGCACCGAGCTCATGCAGGCCATCTTCGGTGCCGACCGCTTCGACGCCGGCACGCTGCAAGTCGACGGCCGCGCGGTCGCCTTCCGCTCGCCGCGCGAGGCCATCGCCCGCGGCATCGCTCTGGTGCCCGAGGATCGTCACCGCGAGGGCTTGCTGCTCAACCTGTCGGTGGCCGAGAACCTGATCCTCGCCACGTTGCAGCGGCATTGCCGCGGCGGCCTGCTGCTGGCCGCGCGCGTGCGCGCCACGGCGCAGCGCTGGATCGCCGCGCTGAACCTGCAGCCGCCCGATCCAACGAAACCGGTGCGGCTGCTGTCGGGCGGCAACCAGCAGAAGGTGCTGCTCGGCAAGTGGCTGGAGATGCAGCCCCGCGTGCTGATCCTCGACGAGCCGACGGTGGGTGTCGACGTCGGCGCCAAGGCCGAGATCTACGCCACGCTGCGCGCCGCGCGCGCCAATGGCACGGCGATCCTCATCGTCTCCTCCGATCTGGAAGAGGTGATGGCGATCGCCGATCGCATCGTGGTGATGGCCGAGGGCCGCATCGTGCGCACGCGTGCAGCCGCAGGCACGAGCGCGGCCGATCTGGTGCGCAAGTTTGGGACGGTGCCGGCATGAGACTGATGGGCACGCCGTGCCGCGTTTGGAGCAAAAGGCGATGAACGCACTCGCAGTGCGCACGCTGCGCGGCCCTCTCTGGCGCAGTTGGTTCTCCTCCGGCCTGCCGCTGGCGGCCGTGCTCGGCGTCGCGCTGTTCGCCTGGCTGCAGCCGGCGTTCCTCAGCCCGAACAACCTGGTCGGCATCCTGCGCCAGGTGGCGATCGTCGGCATCATGGCCGCCGGCATGACCTTCGTCATCATGACCGGCGGCATCGACCTCTCGATCGGCCCCGTATTGGCGCTGTCGGGACTGGTTGCGGTGCTGTCACTCGATGCCGGCGCCGGGCTGCCGCTCGCGCTGCTGCTGGCGCTCGGGCTCGGGTTCGCGATCGGTCTGCTCAACGGCGGCCTGATCGCATGGCTCGGACTGCCACCGATCATCATCACGCTGGCGATGCTCAGCATCGTGCGCGGATCGGCGCTGCTGCTGGGTGGCCCCGACCTGCACGCGGTGCGAGGCCAGCCAGCGTTCTCGTTCATCGGCACCGGCTCCCTCGGCGGCCTGCCGCTCTC
>JBIODO010000154.1:0-8981 GCA_044445225.1 Burkholderiales bacterium | reverse complement strand
TCCAAGCGCATCGCCGACATCATCGGCACCATCGACGGCATCGCGTTTCAGACCAATATCCTGGCGTTGAACGCCGCGGTGGAAGCCGCGCGCGCCGGCGAGCAGGGCCGCGGCTTCGCGGTGGTGGCCGGCGAGGTGCGCAACTTGGCACAGCGCAGCGCCGAGGCCGCCAAGGAGATCAAGGCGCTGATCGGCGACTCGGTGGACAAGGTGGAGTCCGGCGCCAAGCTGGTGCACGACGCGGGCTCGGCGATGGACGAGATCGTCTCGGGCGTGCGGCGCGTGAGCGACATCATCGGCGAGATCTCCGCGGCCGCGGGCGAGCAGCGCGCGGGCATCGAGCAGGTCAACGGTGCGGTCAGCGAACTCGAGCAGATGACGCAGCAAAACGCCGCGCTGGTGGAGCAGTCCGCCGCAGCAGCGGAGTCGCTGCGCGAGCAGGCCCACAAACTGGCCAGCGCCGTCGCAGGCTTCAAGCTCGAGGGCGTAGCGCAGCACCCCGTGGCGACCACATCGACACCCGGCCGCGCAGTGGTCAAGCAAGTCGCACCCGCGGCAGCCGCAGCGCCAACCACCGCCAATGCACAACCGCTTGCCGCGAGGCACAGCCGCGCCGCCGCGAAAACCAGCCCGCTGCCACAGATGAAGACCCAGCCGGCATGGGATGGCTCCGAGCGCCGCAGTGCGGCACGTGCCACCAACGTGTCGCGTCTGCCTGCGCCGCCGACACTCGCGCCGCAGGCTGCGTCACCGGCCAAGGCGGCCGGCGGTGGCGAAGACGAATGGGAGTCTTTCTAGGCGCGGCCCGTTCTCGCCGACGACTCCCGAGCGGACGATCGCCTCACTCGGGAGCGCGCCGCAGCGTCTCGATCACCGGCCGGCGCAACACGCCGCGCAGCCCCAGCCAGCCGGCGGCCAGCGCCAGCAGCGCGCCGGCCAGCATGCCGAGCAGCGGCACCCAGGGCGAGGCGTTCCAGGTGAACTCGAACACGTAGCGCGCCAGCAGCGCGCCCACCACCACCGCCGCGCTGGCCGCCAACAACCCGGCCAATGCGCCCACGCCCAGCAACTCGGCGCGCTGCACGCGCGCCAACAGCCTCGAGCCGGCGCCGAGCGCGCGCATCACCGCGTACTCGCGCTCGCGCGCGTCGCGCGTGGCGCTCACCGCGGCGAACAGCACCACCAGGCCAGCCGCCAGCGTGAAGCCGAACAGCAGCTCCACCGCGCGCACCACCTGGTCGAGCACCTGCTGCACCTGCGCGATCGACGCAGACACGTCGATGCTGGTGATGTTCGGAAAATCGCGCGCCAGCGCGTTGTCGAAGCCGGACAGCGCCGGCGCCCTAAACGCGCTGATGAAGCTGACCGGCAGGTCGTCACTCAGCCGCGCCACCGGGAACATGACGAAGAAGTTGACGCGCATCGAGCCCCAGTCGACCTTGCGCACGCTGGTGATGTGCCCTTCGCTGACACGGCCCGCGATGTCGAAGCCCAGGCGGTCGCCGACCTTGAGCTTCAGCGTCTCCATCAGGCCTTCCTCGACACTCAGCGCACCGGCTTCGTCGGCCCTCCACTGCCCACCGACAACGGTGTTGTGCACCGGCAATTGCGCCTGGTGGCTCAAGTTGAACTCGCGCTCCACCAGGCGCTTGGCGCGCTCGTCGGTGAAGTCGTCCTGGCCGATGGCCTTGCCGTTGATCGTCACCAGGCGGCCGCGGATCATCGGGTACCAGTCGTACGACGCGACACCCGATTCGCGCAGCCGCTCGCGAAACGCCTGCGCCTGGTCGGGCTGCAGGTTAATCACGAAGCGATTGGGCGCATCGGCCGGCGTGGCAGCGCGCCAACTGTTGATGAGATCGGTGCGCAGCAGCACCAGCAAGGCCAATGCCAGCAAGCCCACGCCGAGCGCCGACACCTGCAGCATTGCGAACGCCGGGCGCGCGGCCACCTGGCGCGTGGCCAGCACCAGCCAGCGCGGCGCGCGCGATTCGGGCATCGCCGCTTTCAGCGCACGCACGGCCAGCCACGACATCGCAGCCAGCACCACCACCGCTGCCGCGAAGCCGCCGACCGCGAGCGCGCCGAGCTTGAGATCCGACGACGCGGCGAGCAGCAACGCGACGAAGCCGAGCACACCAGCGCCCAGCACCGCCAGCGACGCCGGCCGCAGCGCGCCCAGGTCGCGCCGGATCACGCGCAACGGCGGCACACGCGCCAGCTGCAGCACCGGCGGCAGCCCGAACGACACCAGCAGCGTCATGCCCACACCGAGCCCGAACAGTGCCGGCATGACGCCCGGCGCGGGCAATCGCGCCCCTTCGATCAGGTTGCCGAGCAGCGCGACGAAGCCCATGTGCACGGCCAAGCCGAGCGCCACGCCGAGCAGGCTGGCCACCGCTCCGACGCCGCAAAACTCGAGCGCGTATGACCACGCGATGGCGCGCTGCGGCGCACCCAGCACGCGCAGCACGGCGCAGTCATCGAGCCGGCGCTGCGCGAAGTCGCGCGCCGCGATCGCCACCGCCACCGCGGCCAGCAAGGCCGCCAGCAGCGCCACCAGGTTGAGAAACTTCTCGGCACGGTCGAGCGTCTGGCGCATCTCGGGCCGCCCCGAGGCCACCGACTCCACGCGCAGGCCGCGCAGCTTGTCAGCCTTCTGGCGCTGTTCCGACCAACGCACGAACTCGGCCACCTGCGCCTGCCCGCGCGCGTTGTCGTCGCCGGCCACTGCGAGCCGGTAACTGACGCGGCTGCCGGGTTGAATCAGGCCGGTGCCTTCGAGATCGGCCTGCGCGATCATCACGCGAGGCGCGAAGTTGACGAAGCCGGTGCCGCGATCGGGCTCCAGCGTGATCACGCGCTCGATCGTGAACTGCGCATCGCCGAGCAGCAGTGCGTCGCCGAGCGACAGCTTCAGCGAGCCGAGCACCGCGGCGTCGACCCAGGCGCGGCCGCGCGCCGGCGCGGCGGCCAGCGTCTGTTCGAGTCCGTCGGCGCCGCGCAGCGTCAGCCGTCCGCGCAGCGGATAGGCCTCGCTGACCGCCTTCACCGACACCAGGCGCGCGCCGCCGCCGCGCGCCTCGGTGGCGCGCGCCATGCTCGGAAAGCTGGTCTGCGTGGCAGTGCGCAGCTTCAACTGGGCGGCCTGCGCGGCGAAGCCGGGCGGCGCCGGCAAATCGCTGGCCACGATGGCGTCGCCGCCGAGCAGTGCACGGGCGTCGCGCGCCAGCGCCGCGTTGAGCCGGTCGGCCAGGAAGCCGACCGCGGTGAGCGCGGCCACCGCCAGCGTCACCGCCACCACCAGCAACCGCAATTCACCGGCGCGCAGGTCGCGCCGCAACTGGCGCGCGGCCATCGCGGCGATGCCGACATTCAATCGGGTGGTTGCAGGCGCGGCCATGCCACCACGGTACACCACTGCATGATGACGCGCCCGCGCCGGACAAACAGTTGGAATCCAGCGTGCAAGCCGCTGCAACGCCCGGCGCCGCGCACGGTGCTGTAATCACCGCCATGGCCCGCAACACCCTGCCCTCGTTGTTCGTCTCCCACGGCTCGCCGATGATCGCGCTGGAGCCGGGCGCCGCCGGCGCGTTCATGCGCGAGCTCGGCCCCGCGCTCGACGCAGCGTTCGGGCGTCCACGCGCCATCGTGGTCGCGTCGGCGCATTCGGTGACGCGCGAGCCGGCGCTGCTGGCTGCCGAGCGGCACGACACGGTGCACGACTTCGGCGGCTTTCCGCAGCCGCTGTACGAGCTGCGCTACGACGCGCCAGGCGCGCCCGACCTGGCGCCGCGCGCGGCGCAACTCGTGCGCGACGCCGGCCTGCCGGTGCACGTGGTGGCCGACGGCGGACTCGACCACGGCATGTGGATACCTCTACGGTTTGCGTACCCGCACATCGACGTGCCGGTGTTGCCGCTGGCGTTCCCGGCCAACTGGTCGCCGCGCCAGTTGTTCGCGCTCGGCCAATCGCTGGCGCCGCTGCGCGACGAGGGCGTGCTGGTGCTGGGCAGCGGCAGCATCACGCACAACCTGCGGCTCGTGTTCTCGCGCAACGCGCATGCCGACACCGCGCGCGAGGGCCAGCCCGAGATGCCCGAGAGTGCGGCGTTTCGCCGCTGGTTCGCCGAGCGCAGCGCGGCGCGCGACACCGAGGCGCTGTTCGACTACCGCAAGCAGGCGCCGCACGCGGCGTACATGCATCCGAGCGACGAGCACCTGCTGCCGTGGTACGTGGCCGCCGGCGCCGGCCACGAGGGGCCGATGCTGCGCGTGCACGACAGCGTGACGATGGGTTGCCTGGGCATGGACGCCTACGCGTTCGGTGCCGCGGCGCCAGTGCTGCAACGGCAGCTCGCCGACGCCATCGCCGCCTGAACACGTGGCGCTCGGCGCGCCGCATCAAGCGGATGCGTAGAGGCGAATCCCGTCTTCCGCGACCGGCCGCTCAACCGTGCACGCGGCGCGAATCGGCAGGCGCTTCGTCGCGCGGGCCCATGCCGTAGTCGCGCAGCACTTGCGCGACCCGCAGCCGGTAGTCGGCAAAGTGCTGCTGGCGTCCGGCCTGCTGTGCCGCGCGATGCGACTCGACCTCGCGCCAACGCCGCACCGCATCTTCGTCGCGCCAGAACGACAGCGACAGCACCTTGTTGGGCTGCGTCAGGCTCTGGAACCGCTCGACGGAGATGAAGCCGTCGATCGCCTCCAGCTGCGCGCGCAGACCGGCGGCCAACGCGAAGTACGCATCGGCATGACCCTCGCGAGGCACGACCTCGAAGATGACTGCGATCATGTGGTCTCCCGGGTGTTGCGCCCGCCGCTCATGCGGCGAGCGGCAGCGCGGTCTGGTTGAAAGTGCCTTCGACGAGCTCGACGAAAGTGCGCTGCTCGCGCAGGATGAAGCGCTTGGCCTGCGCGAACTCGAAGTTCGCGCGCCCCTCGGCGTCGGCCTTGACGCGCTGGCGGTACGCCTCGTAGGCCGCCAGCGAATCGAAAGCGAGCAGCCCCCAGGCCTCGTCGTTGGTGCCTTCGTGCGGCACGAAGTAGCCGATCAGATGGCCGCCGCAGCGCGGGATGATGCGGCCCCAGCGCTCGGAATACAGCTTGAAGGCGTCGCGCTGGAACGGGTCGATCTGGTAGCGGATGAAGCAGGCGATCATGAAGGCCCCCTGTTGAAACAGGCCTCCATGCTAGGCGCCACACCACCGCGATGGTTCGACCGCGATCGAACCGTGGGCAGCCCCGCCCCGCTACGATGCGGCCATGCGCGACGGACCCCACATTTCCGGCATCGCCTCGTTGATCGGTGAGCCGGCGCGCGCCGAGATGTTGACTGCGCTGCTGGCCGACCGCGCGCTCACCGCCACCGAGCTGGCCACCATCGCTGGCGTTGGCAAGGCCACCGCCAGCACGCATCTGGCCAAGCTGCGCCAGGCGGGCTTGCTCGCGGTGCAAGACCAGGGACGCCACCGCTACTTTCGGCTGGCCGACCGCGACGTGGCGCAACTGCTCGAGTCGCTGATGGGCGTGGCGTTTCGCACCGGCGCCGTGCGGCTGAAGTCGAGCCCGCGCGAGCCGGCACTGCGCCGTGCGCGTGTCTGCTACGACCACCTGGCCGGCGAGTTGGGCGTGCAGGCGTTCGAGGCGCTGACAGCGCGGCAGGCATTCGAGCGCGATGCCACCGGCTTGCACGTCACCGCAGCGGGCCTGCAATGGTTCGCCGACTTCGGCGTCGATGTGCAGGCCGTGACCGCGCAGCGCCGCATGATGTGCCGTGCCTGCCTCGACTGGAGCGAGCGGCGCCACCATCTGGCCGGGGCCTGGGGTGCGGCGCTGCTGCAGCGCCTGTTCGACCTCGGCTGGGCGCGCCGTGTCAAGGACACGCGCATCGTGCAGTTCACGCCGCCAGGCGAGCGGGCATTCCAGGCTGCCTTCGACGTGGCGCCGTCGCCAGCGCGCCGCGTGCCCGATGCCGCGGCGACGTCCGCGCTGTAGCGGGCGGCCCGCATCGCAGCGCGGCGGCTCGCTGCTCGCTCTACCGCTGCGCAGGCGCAATGGCCGCGATGCGATCGCTGTGCGCCCGGATGTCCTCGACGCTGTACGACAGGTGCACCCGCTTGTCCGACGGTGGCCGCTTGGCCACCGACAAGCCCGGCCGCCACTCGGTGCGCGGGCGGATCGGCCGCGGCTCGAAGCCGCCACCGCAGTTGGGGCAGACGTTGCGCAGATGGCGCTCGACGCAGTCGGCGCAGAACGTGCACTCGTAGGAACAGATGCGTGCCCGCTGATCGTCGGGCGGCAGGTCGGTGTCGCAGAACTCGCAGTTGGGTCGCAGGGCCAGGGCCATCGGGGTTCCTTTGCCGATCGGATCGGGTCACTGTAGCGTCGCTGGCTCTGGCTGTGAACGAGGCACGCCGCATCCATGAATTGCAGTTGCAATGCTCGGGCGACAGCGGCGCAGCCGGCTCAGTGCGCCGGCATGCTGCCGACCACACCTTTGACCAGCCAATCCATGCCGGCGATTTGCGTGTCGTCGAGTGCGCCGCTGACCAGGCGCGTGCGGCCCTGGTTGTCAACCAATGGCGCCGTGAAGACGCTGGTGCGGCCTTCGATCAGTTCACGGCGCGCCGCGTCGACAGAGGCCAGCTGCGCTGCCGGCAACGCGGCATCGATCGCGCCCAGCGCGACCATGCCCGAACGCAGGCCGCCCCACACCGGCTCGGGCTTCCAGCGGCCCGCGATCACGTCGCGCGCCACCTGCGTGTAGTAGCCGCCCCACGACGGCATCACCGCGGCCAGCTGCGCATGCGGCGCGAAGGCGCGCATGTCGCTCTGGTTGGCGATCAGCCTGACGCCCTTTTCTTCAGCGGCCAGCGCGACCGCGGGCGACGCGGTGTGGTTGGCCAGCACGTCGGCGCCCTGGTTGACCAGCGCGAGCGCGGCGTCGCGTTCGCGCGCGGGGTCGAACCAGCTGTTGAGCCACACCACGCGCACGCTGGCTCGTAGGTTCACCGAGCGCATGCCGAGCGCGAAAGCGTTGATGCCCTGCACCACCTCGGGCACCGGGAATCCGGCCACGTAGCCGGCGATGCCGCTCTTGCTGTTCAACGCGGCCAGGCGGCCGGCCAGCCAGCGCGCCTCGTAGGCACGCACGTTGTAGGTGTTGAGGTTGGGTGCGGTCTTGTAGCCGCCGGCGTGCTCGAAGCGGACGTTAGGGAATTCGGCCGCGACACGCAACGCGCCTTCGAGGTAGCCGAAGCTGGTAGCGAAGATCAGTTGGTGACCTTGCGACGCGAGGTCGCGCATCACGCGTTCGGCGTCGGGGCCTTCGGCGACGTCTTCGACCACCGTCGTCTTGACTGCATCGCCGAGCGCACGCTCCATCTCGCGGCGGCCGAGGTCGTGCTGGTACGTCCAGCCGGCCTGGCCGACCGGTGTCACGTAGACGAACGCCACTTTCAGCGGCGTTGCGGTCGACTGCGCGAAGCTGGTGGCGGCCAGCGCCAGCCATGGCGAGAGCAGGAAGGCAAGCCGCACACGCGCGCGCATGCGCCTGAGGTTTTGCGTCATGGTTGTCCTCGACATGGCCACATCGATGAAGCCCATCCGCCGCGGTGGCACGCCGACGAAAGAGCGCTGCAGTGTCTCAGCGGTCGATTGTAGGTTCGGCCACCGCGCTCAGGCGCAGCGAGGACGCACGGTCGCGAAACACGATCGGCTGCTCGCGCAGCGGCGCGCTCGCACGTTCGACCGCAGCCACCACCTGCGCATGGTGCGGGCTCTTGTGGCACACCGGATCGGCCACCGCCGGATCGTTGGCGATCAGGTAGGCCTGGCAACGGCAGCCGCCGAGGTCGACCTCGCGCTGGTCGCAGCTCGCGCACGGCTCTTTCATCCAGCCGGTGCCGCGATAGCGGTTGAACCCTTCGGAATCGAACCAGATGTCGCGCACGCCGTGCGCGCGCACGTTGGGGAACGCCAGGCCCGGCAGCATGCGCGCGGTGTGGCACGGCAGCGCGGTGCCGTCGGGTGCGACCACCATCATCGTGCTGCCCCAGCCGTTGGCGCACTTCTTGGCCGTGCCTTCATGGTAGTCCGGGGCGACGAAGAACAGGCGCATGCGATCGCCGAGCCGCGCGCGCCAGCGGTTGGTCACCGCTTCGGCGTGGCGCAGCTGCTCGCGCGTGGGCAGCAGCTGGTCGCGGTTGAGATAGGCCCACGAGTAGTACTGCGTGTTGGCCAGCTCGAGGTACTCGGCACCGAGCTCGGCGGCCATGCCGATGATGCGGTCGATGTGGTCGATGTTGAGGCGGTGGATCACCACGTTCATCACCATCGGCCAGCCCTGCGCCTTGATCTCGCGCGCGACGCGCTGCTTCAACTCGAACGTCTTGGTGTGCGAGAGAAAGTCGTTGACCTCGCGGGTCGAGTCTTGGAAGCTCAACTGCACATGGTCGAGCCCGGCGGCCTTCAGCGCGGTGGCGCGCGATGCGGTCAGGCCCACGCCCGAAGTGAGCAGGTTGCTGTAGTAGCCCAGGCGCCGCGCCTCGGCCACGATCACTTCCAGGTCGTCGCGCAGCAGCGGCTCCCCGCCCGACAGGCCAAGCTGCACGGCGCCAAGCTCACGCCCCTGCCTGAGCACACGCAACCAATCGTCGGTGCCGAGTTCGTCGGCGTGCTGCGCGAAGTCGACCGGGTTGTAGCAGAAGACGCAGTGCAGCGGGCAGCGGTAGGTCAGCTCGGCGAGCAGCCACAGCGGCGGACCCGGGCTCGGCGGTGCAGCGTTGCGGGTGATGACGCTCATCGCAGTGATCCGTCGCAGCACGCGACACCAGCCGTTAGCGGCAAATCGAGCTCGCGCGTCCATTTCGCGACCTCGAGCTTTTTGCGGTGCGAATCCTTCAGGCCCGCGACGCGATCGGCGACAATGGGCTCGTTGCCCTGAAAGCTGATCTGGACATGGCAGAGACCGGCAT
>JBIODO010000153.1:0-8999 GCA_044445225.1 Burkholderiales bacterium | reverse complement strand
TTGCTCAGCGTGTCCCACACCAGCGGCTTGCGCGTGGCGCGATCGCGCAGGTAGGTGCCGTGCGGCCCGACCAGATAGGGCGACGCAGTGCGCTGCTGGAGATGCGGCAGGTCGAGCCGCTCGCGCGGCATCTCGTGCAGCATCACATGGATCAGCGCGAACAGGAACGCCGGATCGGTCTTGGGCTTGATCGGCACCCATTGCGCCGAGCACGCGCCGGTGACCGACAAATGCGGCTCGACCTGCACCCGCTTCATGCCGCGCACGCGCGCGTTGGCATGGCGCCAGACGCCGACCACGCCGCCCGACGCTTCGATGTTCGAGCCGCAGGAAATCAGGTAGCGCGTGGTCGGCGTGTCGGCCGCGACGATGAACGCGCGGTGCCAGAACTCGCCGTACAGATGCTCGGAGTGGTCGCACTTGACGCCCTGCCCCGAGCCGAAGCCCATGTCCACCGGCCCCCACGCCGACAGGAACGCGGGGAACGTGCCCATGTACGACTGTGGCGTGCCACCGCCGCCGAAGCTGGCGGCCAGGCGCGGGTAGCCCGAGGCGTCGGTGAGGCCCGCGGCGCGGATGGCGTTGAGCTTCTCCGCGATGAGGTCGAACGCCTCGTCCCACGAAATCGGCACGAAGCCCGGGTCTTGATCACGACCCTTCTTCGGGTTGCTGCGCTTCATCGGCGTCAGCACCCGATTGGGGTTGTAGGTCTTCTGGATCAGTCCGAAGGCCTTGACGCACACCTTGCCGCCGCCCGGATGCACTTTGGCCGCGCAGAAGTTCGGCTCGACCTCGGTGGCCACGCCGTCTTCCACCTTCACCGTGAGCAGGTCAGGGCCGGCCACGCACTGGTAGCAGTACGTGGGGACGCGGCGAACGACCGGGCTGGCGACGGTGGACATCGACGGCAACCTCGTCAGGCGGCACGCACGGCGCCGGCCTTTTGCGCCTTGGCGGCAAGCCGTTGCGCGGTCTTGGCCACGTCGACCACGAAGCGCGAATGGCGCCCGCGCACGATCGGCTCGACCGCGTCGCGGCCTTCGACCTCGAACACCACCGCACGGCCGTTGACCTCGGCCAACCGCACCGTCAAGTCGACGCGCATGCCGAGCAGCGTGGCGCCGATGTGGTCGATCTCGACGCGCGTGCCGACCGAGTCTTCGCCAGCATCGAGGTGCTGCAGCAGCAGATTGCGGCACGCGATCTCGATGTCGCGCACCAGCATCGGCGTGGCGTACACGCGCGCGGCGTCGCCCATGAAATCGATCGTGCGCTCACGATCGATGTCGAAACTCACCTGCGAGGTGAGGCCGGTCTGCAGCGTGGGTTTCATCGTTGGTTCCTTTGCGTCACGTTCGGGTCGAGAGGTTCAAAGCCCCATGTAGGCCTGCTGGACCTTGGGGTTGCGCAGCAGGTCAGCGGCCGCGTCTTCGAGCACGATGCGGCCGGTTTCCATCACGTAGCCGCGGTCGGCCACTGCCAGCGCGGCGCGCGCGTTCTGGTCGACCAGCAGCACGGTGGTGCCGCGTGCCTTCAGCGCCGCGATGTGCGCGAAGATCTCGGCCACCAGGCGCGGCGCCAGGCCCATGCTCGGTTCGTCGAGCAGCAACAAGCGCGGCTCGGCCATCAGCGCGCGCGCGATCGCCAGCATCTGCTGCTGACCGCCGGAGAGGTCCCCTGCGGGCAGCGATCGTTTCGGCCGCAGCGCCGGAAAGAGCGCGAGCACGCTGTCGAGCGTGGCGGCGGTGCCGCGCGCGAATGCGCCCAGGCGCAAGTTGTCTTCGACGCTCAGCGGCCCGAACACCTGGCGCCCCTCGGGCACCTGCACGATGCCCAGCTGCACGCGGCGGCGCGCGCTGAGCGCAGTGACTTCCTGGCCGTCGAAGCCGATCGCGCCGGCGCTGGCTGGCTGCACGCCCGAGATCGTGCGCAGCAGCGTGGTCTTGCCGGCGCCGTTGGCACCCACCAGCGCCACCAGCTCGCCGGCGGCCACGCGCAGGTTCACGTCGGCCAGCGCCGGAATGCGGCCGTAGCGGCTGCCCAGTGCTCGCACGTCAAGCATGCTCGGCCTCCGATTGCGCATCGGCCACGCCGAGATACGCTTCGATCACCGCTGGGTTGGCGGCAATCTCCTGCGGCGTGCCCTCGGCCAGCTTGCGGCCGTGGTCGAGCACCAGCAGATGGTCCGACACGCCCATCACCAGCTTCATGTTGTGTTCGACCAGGACCACCGTGGTGCCGTCACCGGCCAGGCGCTTGATCAGCGCGTCGATGTCCTGTGCCTCGGTGGGGTTCAAGCCCGCAGCCGGCTCGTCGAGCAGCAGCAGCTTGGGCTGCGCGGCCATCGCGCGTGCGATCTCGAGCCGCTTGAGTGCGCCATAAGGCATCGCGTCTGCAGGCGAGTCGGCCCAGCCGGCCAGGCCGACTTGCGCCAACAACTCCAGCGCGACCGCGCGCGTGTTCGCCTCCGCGCGTACCACCGATGGCATGCGCCCCAGCGTCGCCCAAAACGCATCGCGCTCGCGCAGGTGGCGCCCGGTCATCACGTTCTCGAGCGCCGTCATGTTGAAGAACACCTGCAGGTTCTGGAACGTGCGGCCGATGCCGGCGGCGGCCCAGCGGTACGGCGGCGCACCGGTGAGGTCTTGCCCGTCGAGACGGATGCGGCCCCGGTCGGGCACGTACAGGCCGGTGAGCAGGTTGAGCAACGTGGTCTTGCCGGCGCCGTTGGGGCCTATGATCGAATGCACGGCGCCGCGCTCGAACGCAAACGACAAGTCTTCGATGGCATGCACGCCACCGAACGATTTGCTCAACCTGTCGACCGCGAGCAAGGTCATCGCATGCCTCCGCGGCCGCGGCGCGACGCAAACACGCGCGCCAGCGTCGGCACGATGCCCTGCGGAAAGAACACCATGGTGGCCACCAGCACCGCGCCGAAGACCATCATCTCGTAGTCCTTCAACGCGGTGAGCAGCTGCGGCAGCGTGGTCAGCACCAACGCGCCGACAACGGCGCCGAACACCGAGGCCATGCCACCGAACACCACCATGATCACCAGCTCGACCGAGTGCATGAACGAGGCCTTGGCCGGTGTGATGAAGCCGGCGTAGTGCGCCATCAGCGCGCCGGCCACCGCGGCGAATACCGCCGAGATCACGAACACGCGCAATTTGTGGCGCGCCGCGTCGATGCCCAGCGTCTGCGCCGCGGTCTCCGAGCCGTGCAGTGCGCGCAACGCGCGGCCGGCGGGCGACTCGATCAGATTCAACGCCAGCCACACCGCCAGCAGCAGTGCGCCGCCAACCACCCAGTACCAAACGCGCTCGCCTTGCAGCACCCAGCCGGCCACGACCAATGGCGGCACCGTCATGCCATCGGGCCCGCCGGTGATCTTGTCTTCGGTGGCGAGCACGATCGAGACGATGACGCCCAGTCCGAGCGTGGCCATCGCGAGGTAGTGGCCCTTCAGCCGCAATGTGGGCCGCCCCACGACGTAGGCCAGCAGCGCGACCGCCAGCGTGCTCGCCGTGAGCGACAACGCGCTGGGCCAGCCGTGCTGCGCGCTCAGGATCGCCGAGCCGTAGCCCCCGAGCGCGAAGAAGCCTGCGTGGCCGAGGCTGATCTGCCCGGCGTAGCCGATCAACAGGTTGAGCCCGACGCAGACGATCGCGTTCAGCGCGACCAGGATCGCGATCTCGTAGAAATAATTGTTGGTCAGTAGCAGGGGCAACACAGCGATCGTCAGCGCCAGCACCAGCAGGCCACCGGTGCGCGGTTGCATCCAGCGTCCGCGCGTCAGCACGGGTGGCATCGAGTCACGCAGCGCCGCGTGCGACACCGCTTCGCGTGCCGCCGTGCCCAGACCCACCGGGGGCTCAGACACGTTCGATCCGGCGCCCACCGAGCAATCCTCCGGGCATGAAGAACAGCACCGCCAAGATGATCAAGAACGCGGTCGCATCCTTGTAGGCTGACGAGACCCAGCCGGCACCCAGCGCCTCGAGCAGGCCGAGCAACAGGCCGCCGAGCACCGCGCCGCTGAAGTTGCCGAGGCCGCCGAGCATGGCGGCAGCAAAACCCTTCAGCCCGAGCATGACGCCGGCGTCGTACGAGGTGAAGGTGATCGGCGCCGTGAGCACACCGCCCAGCGCACCGAGCAGCGCAGCGAGGCCAAAGCTCACCAGCAGCACGGTGCGGGTGTTGATGCCCATCAGCCGCGCCGCCAGCGGGTTGTACGAGGTGGCGAGCATCGCCTTGCCGAACAGCGTGCGGCCGAAGAACCACGACAGCGCGGCCACCGCGAGCGCGGCCACACCGAGCACCCACAGGCTTTGCGGCAGCACGGTCGCACCAAACACGTGGATCGGCTGGTCACCCGAGAACGCCGGCAGCGCGTGGATGCGCTTGTCCCACACCAGCTGTGCCAGCCCGCGCAGGAACAGCGACGCACCGATGGTGATGATGATCAACGTCACGGTGCCGGCGTGGCGCGCCGGCTCTATCGCCAGCTTGTCGAGCGCGAGGCCGACGAACACCGCGGCCACCAGCGCGAGCAGCACCGCCAGCGGCAACGGCATTCCGGTGGCCAGCAGCGTCACCGCGCTCATGCCACCGATCATCACGAACTCGCCCTGCGCGAAGTTGATGGCGCCGCTGGCGTTGTAGACGATGGAGAACCCCAGCGCGACCAGCGCGTAGATCGCACCGACGGTCAACCCGCCGGCAACGAACTGCAGCCACTGGCCGGCCATGGCGCCATCCTGTTGATCGTGCGCGTCAGTTGACCAGCGCCCAGGTGCCGTTCTTCACTTCGAGCATGCGAAAGGCACTCAGGTCCAATCCCATGTGGTCGCTGGCCGACATGGTGACCACGCCGCCGGTGCCCACGTACCCCTTGGTGGCCTCCAGCGCATCGCGCACCTTGGCCTTGTCGGTGGAGCCGGCGTTCTTGATCGCGCCCACCACCAGCATCAGCCCGTCGTAGGCGTGGCCACCGAAGGTGGAGATCTCGCTGTTGTACTTGTCCTGATAGCTGTCGCGATAGGCGAGGACCACGGGCTTCTGCGCATCGCTCGGGGCCAACAGGTCGCCCACCAACACCGCAGCGGCCGGCAGCCGCACGCCCTCGGCGGCGGCGCCCGACAGCTTGATGTACTCCTTGGACGCCACGCCGTGCGACTGGTACAGCGGCTGCGTCAGCCCCAGCTGCTTGACGTTGCGCGTGACGATCGCCGGGCCCTGACCGAAGCCGGCGTTGAGCACCGCCTGTGCACCGCTGGCGCGGATCTTGGTGAGTTGCGGCGTCATGTCGGTGTCGCTGGCGCCGTAGGTCTCGTCGGCGACGATCTCGATGCCGCGCTGTCCGGCGACCTTGAGGCACTCGGCGCGCATCGATTTGTCGAAGCCGCCGCTGCCCGAGATCAGCGCGGCCTTGGTGGTGCCGCGCGCCTTCATGTCGACGAAGATCTTCTCGCACGCCATGCGGTCGGTGTGCGGTGTCTTGAACACCCACTTCTTCGTCGGCTCGACGATCACCACCGCGCCGGCCAGCGACACGAACGGCACGCCAGCGCTTTCAGCCAGCGGCACCACCGCCATCGTGGTGCCGGTGGTCGAGCCGCCGACAATGGCGTCGACCTTGTCCTGCTCGAGCAGCCGCTTGGCGAAGGTGCGTGCCTTCTCGGCGTCGCCGGCGTCGTCGTAGGCCACCAGTTGCAGCTTGCGGCCGAGCACACCGCCGGCGGCGTTGAGCCGCTCGACGTACAACTCCAGCGTCTTCAGCTCGGGATCTCCGAGAAAGGAGGCCGGCCCGGTGACCGACAGGAACGCCCCGATGCGGATCGGCTCTTGCGCCGCAGCACCGGCGGCGAGCAGCAGCGCGGCCAACGCCGACCCCACTGCGCGAGAGATGGCACCCCTGCTCGATCGATGGCCCATGACGGTCTCCACTTGTGGCCTACCACACCCGCCGCGGGCAACGCGCCGGCAGCGAACGGCACCCTGTGTGCGGCCGCAATCGCAACCGCCGCTAGAATTCCCACTCGTTGGCTCATTCTGGTACCGTAATGCGCTTATTAAATTGATCTGGGTCATGCTTTTCCCGCTGACACCTTGAGAGCGCCGACAACCAAGCCCGCCACTCGCCGCGCCGCGCCAGCCGTCACTGCCGACCCGGTGTCCGTGCGTCCGGTGCGCCGCGGCGATCTCGACCAGGTGATCGCGCTCGATGCCACCGTCACCGGGCTGGAAAAGCAAAGCTATTGGCGCTCGGTCTACCGTCGCTATGGCGCCGGCCAACACGAGCAGAAGCACTTCCTGGTCGCAGTGGCGGGGCGGCGCATCGTCGGCTTCCTGATCGGTGAGGTGCGCGACTGGGAGTTCGGCTCGCCGCCGTGCGGCTGGGTGTTCGCGATCGACGTGTCGCCGCAGATGCGTCAGGCCGGCATCGGCGCGCAGCTGCTGCAGGCGGTGTGCACGCTGTTTCGCAGCGAGGGCGTGGGCAAGGTGCGCACCATGCTGTCGCGCGACAACACGCTGATCCTCTCGTTCTTTCGCAGCCAGGGCATGATGGCCGGCTCGCTGATCCCGCTGGAGATGGACCTTGATTGAACACAGGTCGGGCGGATGAAGCTGCAGAAGAACACGCAGCTCGCGCTATACAGCGTGTTGGAGTTCGCGGCGGACCCCACGCGGCACATTGCCGCAGCGACCATCGCCGAGAAGTACGGCGTGTCGCAGCACCACCTGGCGAAGGTGCTGTCGGAGCTGGCGCGCGCCGGCGTGGTGGAGTCGGTGCGCGGCGTGGGCGGCGGCTACCGCTTTGCGGGCAACCTGCGGCGCATGACGCTGATGGACATCATTCGCCTGTTCGAGCCCGATGGCCCGGGCACCGAGGCCGAGCCCGCGCCCAACGGCACCACACCGGTGGACCTGGCGCTCGACGCCGTGTTGTCGGAGATCGACCAGTTCGCGCGCGCCACGTTCAGCTCGATCACGCTGGCCACGATGCTCAAGCTGATGCAACGGCAGGGGAAGAAAGCATGATCGTCGAGCACCCGTTTGCCGACCACATCGCGCTGGCGGTGAATGAGCAGCATGGCGGCCACAGCCGCTGCACGCTGCAGGTGGCGCCGCACCACCTGAACCCGAACGGCGTCGTGCATGGCGCGGTGCTGTTCGCGATGGCCGACACCGGCATGGGCGCCGCGCTGTTCCCCACGCTGGCCGCGGGCGAGTCGTGCGCGACCATCGAGGTCAAGATCAACTACTTCAGGCCGGTGCGCCACGGCTTGCTGAGCTGCGAAACCACGTTGGTCAATCGCGGTAAGTCGGTCGCCAACCTCGAGTCGCGCGTGATGCTCGACGGCAAGGTGGTGGCCTCGGCGAACGGCAACTACGCGATCCTGCGGCCGAAAGCAGACGGGTGAACCGGCTTCAGCTTGGCGGCAGCACCGCCGTGGCCTCGAGTTCGATCTTGCCTGGGCTGTCGAGCAGATCGGCCACGAAGATCATGCTCATGGCCGGGAAGTGTTTGCCCATCAGGCGGCGCCAGACCGCGCCGATTTCCTTGCGCGCAGCCAGGTACCCCGGTTTGTCGCAGCAGTAGGCGGTGATGCGGCAGATGTCGCTGGCCTGGCCGCCGGCCTGCGCCAGCACCTCGAGCACGTTGCGCAGCGCCTGCTCGAACTGCGGTGCGATCTGTTCGCTGCAAAAGTGCTGCTGCGCGTCCCAGCCCACCTGGCCGGCGATGAACACCAGTCGCCCACCCTGCACCGCAATGCCGTTGGCGTAGCCAATCGGTGGCGCCCAGCCCGGCGGCAGCAACACGTCCATGGTCGGGCCACTCGTCAATCGTTGTAGCGCGGCGGGTCGGGGTCATTCGCCCAGTCGGCACCGGGCACCGGAAAGCGCGTCATCCACTGTTTGACCATCGCCACGTGCTCGGCCTCTTCCTCGCGCAGCGCGATCGCCGCGCGGCGCACCGACTCGTCGGTGGTCAATTGCGCCAGTTCGTCGAAGAAGGCCTCGGCGCGCTGCTCGGCCGCCAGCGCCAGGTCCAGCGCATGCCATGGATGCATCAAGTAGTGCACCGCATCGCTGGGAATCATCTCGGGCGACTCGGTCGCCGGCCACGCGCCGGGCGGCACACCCGGCGCCTCGACCCAGTTCATCTCGTCCATGATCGTCTCGGCGTGTTTGGCCTCGTAGCCGGCCATGGTGCGAAACAGCTGCGCCACCTCGCGGTTGTTGTGCGTCTCCATCGCGTCGGCGATCTCGCCGTAGCGTTGCGCGGCCTCGCGCTCCATCGCCAGCGCCGTGGCCATGAACTCTTCGATGGTCTGCGGCGTCTTCACAGCATGAACTCCGTTTCGAGCTCGGCCGCGTCGCGCGCCGCCCGCCCGGGTTGCAATGGATAAGGCTTGCGATTGCCGGCGTAGAGCACGCCGATGTTGAAGCCGTCGTCGGTCATGATGCGGCGCGCCGCGCGCGCGGCGTCGTCGGTGGCCTCGACCGACGCCGCGTGCACCATGCTCTTCCACTCGCGCTGTTCGGGGCGGAACGTCACGCACGGGCTCAGGATCTCGATGAACGAGAAGCCGGGGTGGCGCATGCCTTGCGCAATGATCTGCGCGGTGCCGCTCTGGTCACCGCCGAACGCGCGCGCGACGAAGTTGGCGCCCGAGGCGAGTGCAATCACCAGCGGATGGAAGGCGCGGATGCCGGTACCCCCCGGCGACAGCTTGTTGTCCCAGTCGGGTTCGGTGGTCGGCGACGCCTGGCCCTTGGTCATGCCGTAGACGTGGTTGTCCATCACGATGTACGTGAGATCCACGTTGCGCCTACAGGCATGCAGAAAGTGGTTGCCGCCGATCGAATAGCCGTCGCCGTCACCGCCGGTCACCAGCACGTTCAGATCGGGCCGCGCCACCTTCAGGCCGGTGGCCGCGGCCAGCGAGCGGCCGTGCACGCCGTGAAAGCCGTAGCACGCCGTATAG
>JBIODO010000152.1:0-9005 GCA_044445225.1 Burkholderiales bacterium | reverse complement strand
CGCCTGTGTCGACTGCCACAAGAAGGACGACGACGGGCCCAGGGGCCACAAGGGCAGCCTGGGGCGCGACTGCGCGGCGTGCCATGCCGAGACCGGCTGGAAGGAGAAGGCCAAGTTCGACCACGCGCGGACCCAGTTCCCATTGCTGGGCAAGCACACCGAGGTGAAGTGCGCCGATTGCCACAAGAGCGGCAACTTCAAGGAGGCGCCGAAGGACTGCGTGGGCTGCCACAAAGCGGACGACAAGCACGCGGCGACGCTCGGCACTCAGTGCCAGTCGTGCCACATCGAACGCGACTGGAAGACTGTGTCGCGCTTCGAGCACGACCGCACGCGCTTCAAGCTGCGCAACGCGCATGCGGCCAAGAAGGTTCAGTGCAGCGACTGCCACGTCGACCTGAAGCACTACCGCGACACCCCGATGGAGTGCGTGTCGTGCCACAAGAAGGACGACAGGCACGAGGGCCAGCTTGGCGCGCGCTGCGACAGCTGCCACAGCGATCGCGACTGGAAAGTGCAACGTTTCGACCATGCGCAGACGCGCTTTCCGCTGCTGGGCAAGCACGTGCCGGTGAAGTGCGGCGATTGCCACAAGACCGCGCGCTACAAGGACGCGCCGCGCGAATGCATCGGCTGCCACCGCGCCGACGATGCGCACAAGGCGAAGTTCGGCACCAACTGCGAGAGCTGCCACGGCGCGCGTGCCTGGGGGCTGTGGAACTTCGACCACGGCCGCCGCACGACATACGCGCTCGACGGCGCCCACACCAAAGTGGCCTGCGAGCGCTGCCACACGCAAGTGGCCCCCGCGGGCAAGGCAGCGGCCAGCGTCGGCACCAATTGCATTGCCTGCCACCGCCGCGACGACACGCACGACGGCGCCTTCGGCCCTGGTTGCGAGCAATGCCACGCCAGCGACAGCTGGAAGCGTATCCGCACTCGGGTGGGCTTCGATGAGCCGCGGCAGCGGGCCGTGCTCTGGGCGCTCGGCTACTCGAGCCACCTGAGCGGCGACGCACTGGCGCAAGGTCGGCCATGAAGCGGCTCGCCCATTTCCGCGCCAGCTACCACCGCACCACGGTGTGGTTCGCCACTTTGGTGTTGGCCTGCCTGGCTCTGGGTGCGGGCCTGGCGTTCGCGCAGACCGGCACGACGAGGAACTTCGACCACCTGAAGACCGGTTTCGCACTCACCGGTGCGCATGTGCAGGCGCGCTGTGAGTCGTGCCACCTCAACGGCATTTTCAAGGGGACACCGCGCGACTGCGCGTCGTGCCACGTGGCGGGCATGGGCTACTCGCGCGGCAACGTGGTCAGGCCGCCCACCCACGTGACGACCACGCTGGCCTGCAGCGCCTGCCACAACACCAAGACCTACATCGGCGCGACCTTCAGCCACCAAGGCGTGGCCGCGGGCACCTGCCAGAGCTGCCACAACGGCAGCACCGCCAGCGGCAAGCCGGCCACGCACATTCAGACCAGTGCCTCGTGCGATGCCTGCCACCGCGTGACCGCGTGGGTGCCGGCCGCGAAGTTCGATCACTCCGGCGTGGTCGCCGGCACCTGCACCACCTGCCACGGCACGGGCAAGGCGACGGGCAAGTCGCCGAACCACATCCCCACCGGCGCGAACCAGTCGTGCGACGCCTGCCACACGAACTTCACCGCGTGGCGGCCCACCGCGTGGAACCACACGCAGACGGTGGTTGCGGGCCAGTGCGCGAGTTGCCACAGCGGCGCATTCCCGCCGGCCGACGGCCGGCCGGCGAACCACGTGCCGTATGCATCGGTGGCGGCGGCTGCCGCCGCGAATTGCGACACCTGTCACAAGGGCAGTTTCACCACCTGGGCCAACGGCAAGTTCCACAGCAACGTCAGCGTGAGTTCGGGATGCGTCTCGTGCCATACGCTGAGCACCGGCGGCAGCTACCTGGGTGCGGTGGGCAAGCCCGCCACCGCGACGCACGCCAGCGTCACCGGCAATTGCGAGAGCTGCCACAAGAGCACCGCCACCTGGGCCGGCGCCAAGACCGACCACAGCACGTTCACCGCGGCGACGGTGTGCGGCACCTGCCACAACGGCAGCACGGCCACGGGCAAGCCGGCCACGCACATTCCGACCACCGTCAATTGCTTCAGCTGCCACAACGTGAGCCCATCGTTGTGGACGCCGACCAAGTGGAACCACACGCAGATGCCGGTAACCAACGCCTGCGCCAGCTGCCACACCGGCGGCTATCCGCCCGCCGACGGCCGCCCGACGAATCACATCCCGTACCCGAGCGTGCCGGTGGCGGCGGCGGCCAATTGCGACGGCTGCCACAAGGGCTCGACCACCACCTGGGCCAACGGCAAGTTCCACAGCAGCTTCAGCGTGTCCACCGGCTGCGTCAGCTGCCACACGATCACACCGGGCGGCAGCTACCTCAATGCCGTGGGCAAGCCGACGACGGCCACGCACAGTGGCGTGACCGGCGGCTGCGAGAACTGCCACAAGAGCACCACCAGCTGGAGCTCGGCCACCTTCGCGCACTCGGCCGCCAACGCGGTGGGCACCGGCACCTGCGACACCTGCCACAACGGCAGCACGGCCATGGGCAAGCCGGCCACGCACATCCCCATCACCTCGGGCACCGCCAAGTGCGACTCGTGCCACAAGTCGCAGGCGAGCTTTGCCACCTCGGTGACGATGAACCACACGGTGGTGGCGACGCAGTCGTGCAAGCTGTGCCACAACGGCAGCTACACCTCGCAGGGCACGCAAGGCGCGCTGGCCAAGCCGGCCAACCACATTCCTGAGGTGCAGTTGCTCAACGGCGCGGCGATGGAGTGCAGCGCCTGCCACACCAGCACCGCGTCGTGGACCACGATGACGATGAACCACAACGCCAGCCTTGGCAATGGTGCCGGCTGGTGCAAGGCCTGCCATCAGAGCGGCACCAGCTACCTCGGCAGCATGCAGAAGAAGTCGCTGACGCACCAAAAAACCGCCGGCGTCACCGATTGCTCGCAGTCGGGCTGCCACCGGCCGCTGGGCAACAAGGGCACCGCCTACCGCAACTGGGACTAACCGCCTCAACCCCCACCGCCCCGGCCCGCGCCGGGGCAGTTGTTTGATGCCAGCAGCAGCCTCTTGGCTGCCACGACAACAATGCGATCGAGTTTCCAACCCTGCGTCGTCGCCATCGCCGCTGCTCTGGTCTGCAGCGCCACGCAGGCGCAATCGATCGACCAGTTCGACGTGCGCCGCGAAGGCAACAACGCCGTGTTGCAGCTGCGCTTCGCCAACGAGATCCGGTTTCAGCGCTCCTTCTCCACCAGCTCGGGCGATCTGACGCTGATCTTCTATCAGCTGCTGTTCACCACTAACTCGGAGTTTCGGAGCAATCAGGCCTTGCGCCTCGGCGCAGCGCAGGGCCTGCCCGAGATGAACCTGTTCGACGAACCCGAGCGGGGCGAACGCGATCGCAAGCTGCAGGTGCGAACGGTCGATGCCGTGCGCATGACGGTGCGCGCGGGCCAGGGCAACCGCAGCATCGAGATCGTGATCGAAGGCAAAGGCGCCGCGGTATCGGCGCGCCAGGCAACCCCGTTGCGGCGCGAGCCGACGCCCGCAGCCGCACCCGGCACCCCGGCCGCCAGCGCCGTCATACCGGCGACGCTGCCCGAGGGCGACCGCCGTTTCGTCATCGTGCTGCAGTCATCCAGCGACCCCGGCGTCACCTTCGACCGGTTGCTTCCGCGCGGCCTGCAGAACTACGACCTGTTCACCGCACGACGCGTGGTCGATGGCGTGACGCGCTACGAAGTGCACCTCGGTCACTTCACGACGCGCCCGCAGGCCGAAGCGGTGTTGCAGCAACTGTCGGCCTTCCCGCAGGCCACCGTCCTGGCGGTGGGGCCGGCGCCTGCCCCCAGCACGGTCGCCGCGGCGCCAGCGCCGGCGCCCGTTCCTGCACCGGTTCCTGCACCGGTGCCTGTTCCTGCACCCGTTCCTGCGCCATCGCCTGAGCCGGCACCTGTCCCGGTACCGGTGCCGGTGCCTGTGCCGGTTCCCGTGCCCGAGCCAACCCCTTCGCCGCTGCCGGGCACTGCCCCGACCCCGCCACCTGCACCACCGGTGCCGCCGCCCATTACGCCGCCGTCCGTGACCACTGCACCGCCTGCAGCCCCAGAGTCGCCGCCTTCGTTGACGGCGCCCGAAACCGAGGCTCGTGCGTCGACGCTGTGGGCCAGCGCGCAGTTCGCCATGGCGCAAGGCAACCACGCGGCGGCCATCGAGGCGTTGAACGAGTTGCTGAACCTGCCGCCCAATACAAAGACCCGCGAGGCGCAGGAGATGATCGGCATGGCACGCGCACGATCAGGCGACCTCGCGCGCGCGCGCATCGAGTTCCAGACCTACCTGCAGCTTTATCCGGAAGGCGAAGGCACCGAGCGCGTGCGCCATCAGCTGCTGGCCTTGCCGGCCGCCCCACCGCCGGTGCCGACGCAACCGAAATCGCCGACCGAGACCACGGTCACCGGCTCGACGTCGCTGTACTACTACGGCGGCAACGGCCAGGTGCGCAGCCAGGACTTCAAGGACTCGCCGATCGCCGGTCTGCCACAGGTCCCGGGCGACCCGCAGTTCACGCCGGACAAGACGCGCCAGATGATCGGCGACCTCGACCTCACCTGGCGGCAACGCAGCGCGGACCGTGACATGCGCTTCGTGGTGCGCGACTCCTATACCGACGACCTCGAGCGCCCCGACAAGAGCAAGAACCGCCTGACGAGCCTGTACGTTGACTACAAGTCGCTGATCGACGGCTACGCGGTGCGGCTGGGGCGTCAATCGCCGACGGGCAACGGCATCATGGGCCGCTTCGATGGTGTCGCCGCCAGCGTCCTGACGCGGCAGAAGATCAAGCTCGGGGCTGTGGCCGGCATACCGACCGACCAGCTGTTCGATTCCAAACGGCGCTTCTACGGCGCGTCGATCGACGTCGACAGCATCGTGCCCAACGTCAGCACCGGGCTGTATGTGATCCAGCAGACGATCGACGGCGAGCTCGATCGGCGCGCGCTCGGGCTCGAGGTGCGTTACTTCAGGGGCGGTGTGTCGGTGTTCTCGCAGCTCGACTACGACGTGGTGTTCAATGCCCTCAACATCGCCACCGTGCAAGGCACGTGGATCCTCGAAGACACCACCGTCTTCAACGCGCTGTACGACCGGCGCGCGCTGTCGATGCTCACGCTGGGCAACGCGCTGACATTCGGAGTCCCGGTGGACCCGAACACGATTGCCAAGCTGCTCGAGAGCATCACGCTGGAAGCGTTGCGCGACCAGATCCGGCGCACCACGCCGTACATCACGCAGGCGCAGCTGGGCGTGACCAAGCCGCTGAACAAGACCTGGAGCGTCGGGGCCAGTGCGCAGATGACCAACACCGGTGCCATCCCGCCGGTGCCCGAGGTGCCGGGCTTCGAGACCGGTCGCCCGGCCAGCGGCAACATCTACACGCCGAGCCTGCAGTTGATCGGGCTGAACCTGTACTCCAACCGCGACACCCACGTGTGGGCCGCCACCGCGATTTCGAGCCCGGCGCTGAAGGGCTGGCTGCTCTCCTACAATCTGTCGTCGGTGGGCTGGGAGGTCTGGCAGTTCGAGCCCTCGCTGCAGTACTACCAAGACCGCAATCCCGCGGGCAGCACCAACCAGCGCTGGACGCCGGGGCTGCGCATCACCTACCGCGGCTGGCAGCACTGGGCGATCGAAAGCGTCGCCACCTACGAACTGGGCAAGGCTTCGCGCATCGATCCGGCGCTTTCCACCACGACTCAAGAATCATCCAAACGTGTCAACTACTCCCTCGGCGCCAGGTACGAGTTCTGATGCCGGAGAGTTGCCCACCTTGTCGCTGGTCGAGCTCGCCTGCCGTCGCGGCGACCGCGTGCTGTTCAAGGGCGTGAACCTCGAGGTGCGCGCCGGCATCGCGGTGTGGCTGCGCGGGCGCAATGGGCGCGGCAAGACCAGCCTGCTGCGGCTGGCCTGCGGCCTGGCGGTGCCCGAGTCGGGCCGCGTGCTGTGGGGCGGCGTCGCCGTGCGCCGCGCCATCGGGTATGCGCAACGCCGCACCTACATCGGTCACGCCAATGCACTGAAGGAGGACCTCACGGTGAGCGAGTCGCTGCGCTTCCTGGCCCATCTGCACGGCCGCGCGCACGATGCGGCGTCGATCGGCGCCGCACTGGCACGCGTGGGCATGGGCTCGCGCCGCGATGCGCCGGTGCGCACGCTGTCGCAGGGCCAACGGCGGCGTGCCGCGCTGGCGCGCCTGGCGCTGGAGCGGCAAGCGGCGCTGTGGATCCTCGACGAACCCTATGATGCGCTCGACGTCGATGGCGTCGCCTGCGTCAACGGCCTGTTGCACGAGCACCTGGCCCGACGCGGCAGCGTGTTGCTGACCAGTCACCTGTCCCCCGGCACCGGAGCGCCCGACATGTCCGAGTTCGATCTGGATCCTTTCGCCTGAGCGCGCGCTCTGATTTTTCGCATGTTGTCCGCCTTCAGCGCCATTTACGCTCGCGACCTGCGCCTGGCCCTGAGGCGGCGGGTCGAGGCGTTGCTGCCGGTGGTGTTCTTCATCGTCGCGGTGAGCCTGTTTCCGCTGGGCGTCGGTCCGGAACCTCAGACCTTGCGCGTGATCGCAGCCGGTGTGGTGTGGGTCTGCGCACTGCTCGCCTCAATGCTCTCGGTGGCCAACCTGTATGCACTCGATCATGCCGATGGTTCGCTCGAACAAATGCTGCTGTCCGGCCACCCTGGCACCGCGATGGCTGCCGCCAAGGCCGCGGCGCACTGGACGATCACCGGCGCGCCGCTGGTGCTCGCCGCGCCCGTGATCGGACTGCTGCTCGACATGAGCACCCAGGGCCTGGCCGTGCTGGTGGGCACGCTGCTGCTGGGCACGCCGATCTTGAGCCTGCTCGGCGGCATGGGCGCGGCGCTGACGCTGGGCCTGCGCAGCGCCGGCGTGTTGCTGATCCTGCTGATCCTGCCGTTGTCGATTCCGGCGCTGATCTTCGGCGCCGGCGCGGTGGGCGTGGTCGACAGCGGCATCTCGACGTCGGGGCACTTCTCGCTGCTCGGGGCGCTGCTGATCTTCACCTCGTTGATCGCGCCACCGGCCACCGCGGTGGCTCTGCGCATCGCGCTCGAATGAGGCCCGCATGAGTCACACGCTGCGCTGGTTCACCTTTGCGGCGCCGTCGCGCTTCTACTGGCTGGCCGGTGTGCTCAACCCGTGGCTGTGGGGTGCGGCCATCGTACTCGCCGTGGCCGGCCTGTACGTGGGCTTCTTCGTCGCGCCCGTGGACGCCACGCAGGGCAACTCGTACCGCATCATCTTCATTCACGTGCCAGCGGCCTGGATCTCGATGGTGATCTACCTGGCGATGGCGTTCTGGGCCGCGGTGGGCTGGATGTTCAACGCGCGCATGGCCTCGATGCTCGCGCGTGCACTGGCACCCACGGGCGCGATGTTCACGTTCATCGCGCTGTGGACCGGCTCGTTCTGGGGCAAGCCGACCTGGGGCACCTGGTGGGTGTGGGACGCGCGGCTCACGTCGTACCTGATCCTGCTGTTCCTGGACCTCGGCTTCATCGCGCTGGTGACCTCGATCGACGACGCCGTGCGCGGCGACAAGGCCGGCGCCGTGCTGGCGCTCGTGGGCGCCGTCAACATACCGATCATCTATTTCTCGGTGCGCTGGTGGAACACGCTGCACCAGGGCGCGACGATCAGCCTGACCAAGGCACCCTCGATGGCGCAGACCATGCTGCTGGCGATGTTGTTGATGACCTTCGCGTTCTGGGCCTATGCCTTCGCGGTGGTGTTCACTCGCGCACAGACCCTGGCGTTGCAGCGCGAGCGCGACACCGACTGGGTGCGCGCACTGGCTGGTAAGGAGTTGCAATGATCTGGTCCAGCGCCTCGGAATTCTTTGCGATGGGTGGTTACGCGCTATACGTGTGGGGCGCGTACGCTGTGTGCCTGGCGCTGATGCTGATCGAGCCTGTGTTGGCTCACGGCCAGCGCCGGCAAGCGCTTCGCGATGCCGGGCAGCGCGCACCCGAGGGGGATCAATGAAACCTCGTCACAAACGTCTGGCCCTCATCGGCGGCATCGTCGCCGCCGTGGGCGTGGCCACGGCCCTGGTGCTCAACGCATTCCAGAGCAACCTGGTGTTCTTCTATTCGCCGTCGCAGATAGCAGCGAAGGAGGCGCCGCTGAACCGCACGTTCCGCCTTGGCGGCCTCGTGCAGCAAGGCAGCCTCAAGCGCAATGGCACCGACGTGCAATTCGTCGTCACCGACACCGCCAGGAACGTGTCGGTGCAGTACCGCGGCATCCTGCCCGACCTGTTCAAAGAGGGCAAAGGCGTGGTCGCGCAGGGCCAGATGCGCGACGACGGCGTTTTCGTCGCACGCGAGGTGCTGGCCAAGCACGACGAGAACTACATGCCGCCCGAGGCCAGCGAGGCGCTGAAACGCGCCGCCCAGACCAACGAGAAAATCGGCCACTCGGTGGTCGGTGGAGAAATGAAATGATCCCCGAACTCGGTCAGGTGGCGCTGCTGCTGGCGCTTGCAGTGGCTCTGGTGCAGGGCACACTGCCGATCGCCGGCGCGGCACGCGGCAACGTGCAATGGATGGCGCTGGCGCGGCCGGCTGCGCAGGCGCAGTGCGCGCTGGTGGTGTTCGCCTTTGGCGCGTTGGCCTATTCGTTTGCCAACAACGACTTCTCGGTGCTCTACGTGGCATCGAACTCCAACTCGGCGCTGCCGCTGCACTACCGCATCGCGGGCGTATGGGGCGGTCACGAAGGCTCGCTGCTGCTGTGGCTGCTGATGCTCAACGTGTGGATGCTGGCGGTGGCGCAGTTCAGCACCCACCTGCCGCAACCGGTGATGGCCCGCATCCTGGCGGTGATGGGCCTGGTCAGCGTGGGTTTCCTGCTG
>JBIODO010000151.1:0-9015 GCA_044445225.1 Burkholderiales bacterium | reverse complement strand
CCCGCTGTTGCGCAGCCAGGAAGTCCAGCTCATGCTGGCGACCCCGTGGGGCCCGCATCCCTGAGCGGGCTCGCCAACCGGTCTATGCGCCTTCGATCAGCGCGCGCAGCGCGTCGAGCGTGTCGGCCTCGTGCAGCGGTTTGTCGTCGCGGATGCGCAGCATGCGCGGAAAGCGCACCGCGATGCCGCTCTTGTGCCGCGCGCTGCGCTGGATGCCTTCGAAGCCGAGCTCGAACACCAGCGTCGGCCGCACGGTGCGCACCGGGCCGAACTTCTCCATCGTGGTGGCGCGGATCACGCGGTCGATGCGCTTGAACTCTTCGTCGGTGAGGCCCGAGTACGCCTTGGCAAACGGCACCAGCGCGAGGCCGTCGGGCGCGGCAGCCGCCGCTTCGCGGCTCGCGATGGCGTCGACCACCGCCTGCGCTTCCGCGGCGCTGGCGGGCGTGCGATTCCACACCGCAAACGTGTAGTCGGTGTACACGCTGGCACGCCGGCCGTGACCGGCCTGCGCATAGACGAGCACGCCGTCGGCCGTCATCGGGTCGATCTTCCACTTCCACCAGGTGCCCTCGGCTTTCGTGCGCCCGCTGCCGTAGCCCGACGTGCGGTGCTTGAGCATGAAGCCTTCGACGCCGCGCTCGCGCGACTGCATGCGCACGGCGGCATAGGCGGGCCAATCGGCGGCCTGCACCAGCGGCGACAGGCCGACCGTCGTGCCCTCGAGCCGCGCTTGCAGCCGCGCACGGCGCTCGGCCTGCGGCAGCGCGCGCAGGTCGATGCCGCCGTCTTCGAGCAGGTCGTAGGCGACGAAGCGCACCGGCGCGTCGGCGAGCAGCTTGGCGCCGACCACCTTGCGGTTCAGGCGCTTTTGCAGCATCGCAAACGGCGCCGGCTGCTGCGACCCTTCGGGCCACACCAGCAACTCGCCGTCGAGCACGGTGCCATCAGGCAATGCCGCCAGCGGGCGCAACGCATCGGGGAATGTTTCGCTCACCAGCTCTTCGCCGCGTGACCACAACCACACGCGGCCGCCGCGCTTGACCGCCTGCGCGCGGATGCCGTCGTACTTCCATTCCACCAGCCAATCGGTGGCCGGCCCGAGCCGCGCGTCGAAGTCGGCGATCGGTGCGTCGAGCGCGTGCGCGAGAAAAAACGGATACGGCTGCCCGACGTCACTGGCGCGGTGCGTGTCGGGCGCATCGATCAACGCCGCATAGCGCGCCGGTGTCGGTGGCGTGCGGGCATCGGTGTAGCCCATCATGCGTTGCGCGACGAGCTTGGCGTCGATGCCCGCGGCCTGCGCCAGCGCGCGCTGCACCAGCAGCTTGCTGACACCGACGCGGAACGCGCCGCCGATCAGCTTGATCAGCAGGAACGCTTCGGCGCCGCCGAGCTCGAGCCACCAGCGTCGCAATGCCTGCGCCTGCTCTTGCGGTGGTTGACCGCGCAGCGGCACCAAGCGCTGCTCGATCCACTCGGCCAGGCCGGCGTCGTCTTCGGCCGAGTCGTCATCGTCGCCGCGCAGCGGCAGCACGTGCGCGATGGTTTCGGCCAGGTCGCCCACCGCCTGGTAGCAGGCGTCGAACAGCCACGCGTCGATGGCCGCGGCCTCGCACGCGGCGCTCACCATCACCGCCGTGGGCACGGTCTGGCGCGGCTTGCCGCCGGCCAGAAAGTACGCGGCCCACGCCGCGTCGGCTGGCGGCGCTTGCATGAAGTAGCGCTGCATCGCCTCGACCTTGTGCGCGGTGGACGTGCTCGCATCGAGCTCATTGAACAGCGCGGCAAACGCTTTCATGTCGTTGCTGTGGTCGATGCCGTGGCGTCGGCGACATCGGCCTCGATCGCGTCGTCGCCGAACGCGGTGGCAAAACTTTCCGCCTGCAGGCCCTGCTGCTGCAGCCAGCGCACCATCACCGCCTCGTAGCCATGGGTGACGATCACGCGCTCGGCTCCGGTGGCGGTGATCGCGCGCTGCAGGCCGGGCCAGTCGGCATGGTCGCTGAGCACGAAGCCGCGGTCCACGCCCTGGCGGCGGCGCGCGCCGCGCAGCCGCATCCAGCCGCTGGCAAAGGCATCGCTCGCGTCGTCGCCGAGCCGGCGTGCCCACGCGCTGTCTTGCACCGCGGGCGGCGCGATCGCGATCGCGCGCTTGAGTTCGGCGCGCGGCAGTTCGTCGATGCGACGCGTCGGCGGCAACGCCACGCCGGCCGCACGGTACGCGGCGTTGAGCGTCTCGACCGCGCCGTGCGCGACGATCGGGCCGATCGTGGTGTCGAGGCCCGCCAGCAGGCGCTGCGCCTTGCCGAAGCTGTAGCCGAGCAGCAGGCTGGCGCGGCCGGCCTGCGCATTGTCCTGCCACCAGGCGTTGATCTCGCGCTGCACGGCGGCCTGCGCGCGCCAGCGGTAGATCGGCAAACCAAAGGTCGACTCGGTGATGAAGCAGTGGCAACGCACCGGCTCGAACGGTGCGCAGGTGGCGTTCGCGTCATCGGCGACGCCGCTGGCGAAGTAGTCGCCCGAGGCCACCCACACGCGGCCGCGATGTTCCACGCGCACCTGCGCCGAGCCGAGCACGTGGCCGGCCGGATGCAGGCTGACGCGCACGCCGTGAAGATCAACGGGCTCGCCGTAGGCCAGGCCTTGCAACGCGATGTCGGCGCCGAGCCGCGCACGCAGCACGCCTTCGCTGACTGCGGTGGCCAGGTACGCGCCGTGGCCGCTGCGCGCGTGGTCGGCGTGCGCGTGCGTGATCACCGCGCGCGCCACCGCCCGCCAGGGGTCGATGTGGAAGTCGCCTGCCGGGCAATACAGGCCTTCGGGGCGCAGCACGATCAGGTCGCCCGCATCGCCGTTCTGTGCAAGCACCTGGGCCTCGGTCATGGCGGCCAGTGTTGCATGATGGCGCCTGTCACAACGCAGTCAGGAGATCCTTCATGCCCGGCATGACCCGCACGGCCAGCGGCCTGCAATACGAAGACACCGTGGTCGGCGGCGGCGACGCCGCCCGCGCCGGCCGCGAGGTCACGGTGCACTACACCGGCTGGCTGCACGACCCCGCAGCACCGCAGCAGCGCGGACGCAAGTTCGACTCCAGCAAGGATCGCAACGACCCCTTTCGCTTCGATCTCGGCGCGCGCATGGTGATCGCCGGCTGGGACGAGGGTGTGCAAGGCATGCAGGTGGGCGGCACGCGCGTGCTGCTGATCCCGCCGCAACTGGGCTACGGCGCGCGCGGTGCCGGCGGTGTGATCCCACCCGATGCGACGCTGGTGTTCGAGGTGGAGTTGTTGGCGGTGTAGGCCGCTCACACCGACGTTAGCCCTTCACCGTTGATTCGAGGGAGTTCTCGCATGCCGCGATTCGTCGCCCCGCTGCTGCTGGCGCTGGCCGCCTGCCTGCCGCTGGCCGTGCCAGCCCAGGTGCCCGTTCAAGCCAACCCCAACCACGCGCAGATGCTCGCCAGCGCCGACCCCCAGCTGGCCGCCAACAAGCGGCTGGTCTACGACTTCTGGCGCGAGGTGTTCGAGGCGGCTCAGATGGAGCGGGCCGAGGTCTACATGGCCGAGACGTACATCCAGCACAACCCCAACGTGCCCACCGGGCGGGCGGCGTTCATCGAGTTCTTCAGCAAGATCAAGAAGCCCAAGCCGATCGAGCCGCGCGTGGCCGCACCACTGGTGTCGATCACCGCCGAGGGCGACCTGGTCGTGCTGGCCTTCGCGCGCGAAAACACCGATCCCAAGGATGCCGCCAAGAAGTACACGACGACCTGGTTCGACATGTTTCGCATCGAGCACGGCAAGATCGCCGAGCACTGGGACCCGGCGCAGAAACAATAGCGGCCGCGGGCGTTGCCGGCAGGCGCGACAATGCGGCGTGAGTTTTCGCTCGATGCGCCAATTCGCCTGGTCCGTGCTGCTGTCGGTGGCTGCGTTGTGCGCGCAGGCGGCCGGGCCGATCACCAAGTTCGGCGTCGTGTTGTTGCAGCCCGGCTCGGTGCTCGAGGATCGTGTGCCCAGCGTCGACGCGATGGCCGAGTACATCCAGTCGATCGAGGCGGCGTCACGCGAGGCCGTGCTGGCGAGCGCGCTCAGGCAGTCGGCCAGCGGTTTCATCGTCGTTGCGGTGCGGCCGGGCCAGAAATCCAAGGTGTGGCTCGACTTCGATTCGCAGCTCGACGCCGAGATGAGCCGCCAGATCGTCGCCAAGGTCACGCAGGTCAGGCCGTTCGAGGCACGCAAGGGGCCGGTGGTGTTTGCGCTCAAGGTGGCGGTGTGGGACGGCCGCGAGACCGCGCGGGTGGCGCCGTCGCCCGCGGAGTGGAAGGCGGCCACCAAGCAGGCGGGCCGCCCGCTGGACATCGACAGCATGATCCAGCGCGTCTGGCGTGAGCCGGATGCGTAGCGCAGCCATGGCCTTTCGGTATGTCAGCGTCGAGGCGCGGCTGAAGGCGCTCTCGCTTTGACAGCGGCCGCGCGCAGCCCAACGGCGGGCGTTGCGCCGGCCAGGTGGGTGCTCTCGTTGGCCATCGGCCTGTGGGCTGGCCATGCTGCGGCCTCCGACCCGCTGCTGACCGAGCTGGAGCAGCGCCTCGCACGCAGCGGTGTCGAGCCGGTGAACGTGTACCTGAATTCGCACTGGGCCTCGGCGATGGCGCCACTGAACCAGAAGACGGCGTCGTGCGAGCTGCACGCCGTGAGCCTGGCGGTGAAGCTCAGTCGCAGCAGCAATGCAAAGGCGGTGCAGGCACACGGCGAGGCGCTGCGTGCCGCCGCGGGGGGCTGCGCGAGGTTCGTGCTGGCGATGGTGTCGCCCAGCGAGGTGCCTCGCTACTGCGCGTCGGTGGCGTCGTGGGGCGCGGCCCAGACCGCGCGCGAATTGCGCCGCCGCATCGGCGACATCGATGCCGACGACTTGCTGCGCGCCAGCCAGCGCGGCCGTGCCTGCCGCGCGGCCTATGTGTACGAGCTCGAGAACACGCGGGTTGTCGTCAAACGCGCGGCGCCCGGCGCGCGCGCTGGCGGAAAATAGCCCCGCGCAACCCAAGAGGCTGACCATGCTGATCGCCGGAAGCTGCCACTGCGGCAACATCTCCTTCAAGCTCGATTGGCGCCCCGAGCCGCAGGAGATTCCGGCGCGCGCCTGCACCTGCTCGTTTTGCAGCAAGCACGGCGGAGTGTGGACGTCGTGCCCGACGGGCTCGCTGAAGGTCACCGTCAAGGATCGCTCGTCCGTTTCCGACTACGCGTTTGGCACCAAGACGGCGCAGTTCCACATTTGCTCCACGTGCGGTGTCGTGCCCGTGGTCACCAGCCGCGTCGAGGGCCACCTCTACGCAGTGGTGAGCGTCAACGCGTTCACCGATGTGAGCCCGTCGCTGCTGCGACGCATGCCGGCCACGTTCGACGGCGAGACCGAGGCTACCCGTCTGGCACGCCGGCAGCGCAACTGGATTGCCGACGTCGAAGTGATCGAGGGTGGTGCATGATCGCGCACGCCGAACGGTGGCAACACCCGACGCCTTGTTCAACCGTGGATTGACCTGACGACATGCACCTCAAATCACGAGCCGGCGCCATCATCCTGATCGTTCTGGGAGCGATCTTCCTGCTGTCGAACTTCGGCATGCTGCCGCGGCTGGGACCGCTGTTCGCGCAATGGTGGCCGCTGATCCTGATCGTCGTGGGCGTGTCGATGCTGGTGCGCCGATGAGGCGCTTCAGGCGCTGCGCGCTGGCCACCGTGCTGTCGCTGCTCGCGATGGCGGCGTCGGCGCAGGTCGACCGACCGGTCAGGATCCTGGTCGGCTTTGCGGCCGGCGGCTCGGCCGACATCGCGGCGCGGCTGATTGCCGAGCGCATGCAGCCCGAGTTGAAGCAGACCGTGATGGTGGACAACAAGCCGGGCGCGGCCGGGCGCATCGCTGCCGAGATGCTGAAGAATGCGCCGCCCGACGGCGGCACGATCATGCTGGCGCCGATCGTGGTGCCGGTGCTGGCGCCGCTGGTGTTCAGCAAGCTGTCGTACGACCCGGTGGCCGACTTCGCGCCGGTGGTCCGCGTGGCCGACTTCCAGTTCGGGTTGTCGGTGAATGCGGCCAATCCGATCCGCAGCGTGTCGGAGCTGATCACCTGGTCGAGGTTCAACGCATCGCTGGCCAACTACGGCACGCCGGCACCGGGCAGCCTGCCGCATTTCTTTGGCGTGCAGATCGCCAAGGCCACCGGCATCGACTACGTGCACGTGCCGTTCAACGGCGGCGCGCCGGCGATGAACGCGCTGATCGGCAACCAGGTGGGCTTCGTGATCGACACGCTGGTCGACGGCATCGAGATGCACCGCGCCGGCAAGACACGCATGATCGCCACCTCAGGCAGCGCGCGCAGCCCGCTGCTGCCTGAAGTACCCACTTTCACCGAGGCAGGTCTGGCCGGCATCGAGGGCGTGAGCTGGTTCGCGGTGTATGCGCCGGCAAAGACGCCTGAAGGCGTGGTGCGCCAGTTGAACGCAGCGATCAACAAAGCGCTCGTGGCGCCCGAATTGCGCGAGCGCTTCGCGCGCCTCGGGCTCGAACCTGCGGGCGGCACGCCAGCCGACCTGGCCGCGGTGATGAAGCGCGACAGCGAGCGCTGGGCGCCGGTGGTCAAGGCATCGGGTTTTCGCGCCGACTGAGGCCGCAGCGCACCACGACCCGGCCGGCGTGCGGGGCATGCGGGCTGCGCACAATACCGACAACTCCTGGGGGCCCCGATGGCGCGCACGCTGCAGATCGACGACACGTTGGCCGACTACATCGAGCGGCACTCGCTGCGCGAGCACGCGGCGCTGGCTGCGCTGCGCGAGGCCACCCGCTCGCACGCCTTCGCCGGCATGCAGATCGGCGCCGACCAGGGGCAGTTCATGGCGCTGCTGGTCAAGCTCATCGGCGCTAGGCGCACGATCGAGATCGGCACCTTCACCGGCTACAGCGCGCTGGCCGTTGCGCTGGCCTTGCCGGCCGACGGCCGCGTGCTGGCCTGCGACATCAGCGACGAGTACACGCGCGTGGGCAAGCCGTTCTGGCAGCAGGCCGGCGTGGCGCACAAGATCGAGCTCGTGCTGGGGCCCGCGCTGGCCACGCTCGACGCGCGGCTGAAGGCCGGCGATGCGGGCCACTACGACTTCGCATTCATCGACGCCGACAAGACCAACTATGCGGGCTACTACGAGCGCTGCCTGCAACTGCTGCGCACCGGTGGCCTGATCGTGTTCGACAACACGCTGTGGAGCGGTGCGGTGGCCAAGCCGTCCACCGACGCCGACACGCTGGCGCTGCAGGCGCTGAACGACCAGTTGCACCACGACGAGCGCGTCGACCTTTCGCTGCTCGCGGTGGGCGATGGCGTGACGCTGGCGCGCAAGCGCTGAAAGGTGCTGGCGCGCCCGGGTCGCATCAGTCGCCGCGCTTCACGCCGGCCAGCACCAGCCGCGTGATCAGCGCCTGGGCGCGAGCGTAGTCGACGCCTTCGAGCTCGCGCTTGCCCAGCAGCAGCGCGAACTGCGGCGCCAGGTCGGCATAGGCCTGCGTCACCGCCCAGATCACGAACATCAGGTGCGTGAAGTCGACCTTGGCGATGCGACGCTGCCGCGCCCAGCGCTCGAAGACGCGCACGTCGGCGGCAAGCGCCGGCCCGACGCGATCGATGATGACGTCGGCGTAGTGCGGGGCGCCGGCGATCACTTCCTTGGTGAAGGTCTTCGATCCGTCGGGGCGCTCGCGCGATGAGCGCATCTTGGCCGCGATGTAGCGGGCCAGCGCGGCCTCGGGGTCGTCGCCGACCGCCAGCGCGCCCATGCCGGCCAGCCACTGCGTCATCACGTCATCGAGCACCCGGCGGTACAGCTGCTCCTTGCTCGGAAAGTAGTAGAGCAGGTTGTGCCGGCTGATGCCCACCGCGCTGGCAATGCCCTCCAGCGAGGCGCCTTCGAAGCCGTAACGGGCGAACTGTGCCTCGGCCTCGCGCAGGATCCCCTGTTCCTTCTCGATGCGCGCGGGCCGCAGCAGTCGCGCTGCCGACGCAGCGGTGCGCGTACGCCGCCTGGGCAAGGGTCTTGCTTCGCGTGGCTTCGCGGCGGGCTTCATGCTCGGCACACGGTGCCGCGCAAGCGTCGCCTTGTCACGCGGGAATTTACCAACTGGTCAAACTTTACCGAAGGGTAAAACTGACAACCCTCGCGAAGGAACCCGATGGACATCACCTCCACCCGCGCTGGCGGCATCCAGGCCGCGCGGCTCGACCCGTCCGACTACGCGCGCAACTTCGCCGATTCGCATCCGCCGTTGACCCGTGCGCAGGCCCTGATCGAGGCCGAGCGCTGCTACTACTGCCACGACGCACCGTGCGTCGCCGCCTGCCCCACCGGCATCGACGTGCCGACTTTTATCCAGCGCATCGCGCAGGACAACGATCGCGGCGCGGCCAAGGCAATCCTCCAGGCCAACCCGCTGGGCGGCATGTGCGCCCGCGCCTGCCCCACCGAGGTGCTGTGCGAGCAGGCCTGCGTGCGCAATCACAACGAGAGCAAGCCGGTCGAGATCGGCCGCCTGCAGCGCTACGCCACCGACGCGCTCTTTGCGAAACCGGGTGCGCCGCTGTTCACGCGCGCCGCGCGCACCGGTCGCCAGGTCGCCGTGGTCGGCGCAGGACCCGCCGGGTTGGCTTGCGCCCACGGTTTGGCCCGCCAAGGCCACGACATCGCGCTGTTCGACGCGCGGCCCAAGGCCGGTGGCCTCAACGAGTACGGCATTGCCACCTACAAGACCACCGGCGGCACGCGGCTCGGCGACGCCCAGCGCATTGACGCCCGCCAGCCCCACACCGAGAAACACGGCGTCGTACTGTTTCAACAAACCGTCGAGCGTGAGATCACAGCCGAGCGCACGGCCGGCGTGCAGCGTGATGCCGCCGATCGACAGCAGCCAGTCAACCTCTTTGGCCGCGAAGCCGCCGGTGGTCTTGTAGGTGGCAAT
>JBIODO010000150.1:0-9079 GCA_044445225.1 Burkholderiales bacterium | reverse complement strand
TGCCGCGCCAGGCGGTGAGCCTCGGTGGCGTCGAGAGCCTGGTCGTGCACGCCGCAGCGATGTGGCGCGGCACGATGAACGACGAGCAGATGCGGGTGGCCGGCATCGCACCCAACGCGGTGCGGCTGTCGGTGGGCGTCGAAGGCGTCGACGACCTGCGTGCCGACCTCGCCCAGGCGCTCGCGAAAATCTAGCGTATGGGTTGCGGCGCCGAGCCGCATCGGCTCGGCCACGTTGGCAGTGGCCGCTGACGCGGCGGCGTGTCAGCGGTTCACCGGCGCCGGCAGCGGCGCGGCGCCGGTTTCTCCGGGCAGCCAGTTGACGATGACGGCGGTGGCAATGGCGATGCACGCCATCGCCCCCATCAAGGCGCCGAAGCCGGCGGCCTTGACCACCGGGCCGAGCAACCACACCGCCAGCGAGCTCAGGCCGATCGACACCGTGAGCCGCATGCCGGCCACACGCGAGCGCATGCGGTCGTCGACGTAGCGCACCACCATCGCGTCGGTGAACGGGATGGCGCCGAAGATCAGCAGCATCACGCCGGTGAGCGCCGCGTAAAGCCACCAGCCCTGCGCCTGCGCGGCCAGCACGAACAGCGGTACCTGCGCGATCATGATCGCGAGGTACAGGCGTTTGATCGAGATGCGGTCGATCAGCCGGCCCACCACCACCTGCGCCAGCGAGGCGAGCGCGTAGACCGTGGCCAGCATCACGCCGAGCGTGGCCGGGTCTTCGACGATCGCGTGCATGCGCTCGGCCAGCAGCTGGGCGTTGCCGTTGGTCGTCATGTTGAACGACAGGCTGTTGGCGGTGGCCGCCACCGTCATCACGGTGAAAGCACGCGCCAGTTGCGCGGCGGGCAACTCGACGCTGGCCTTGCGCGAGCGCGACGCCGGCGGCTCGGTTTCGCGCGGTGCCAGGCGCCAGAACAAAAGGCCGCAGCCGATGCACGCCAAGCCGGGCACCACGAACGCCCAGCGCCAGCCGAGCCACTTGACGAGCAACGCGGTGACCAGCGCGGCGGCCGCGATGCCGAGATTGCCGGCCAGTCCGTTGATGCCGATGATCGCGCCAGGCCGCTTGGCGTGCTGCACCAGCATCGGAATGCCCACCGGGTGGTAGATCGCTGCGAAGGTGCCGAGCAGCGCCAGCGCGAAGGCGATCGACCACGGCCCCGTCGTCAGCGCCACCCCCAGCGCCGACGCACCCATGCCGAAGAAGAACACCAGCATCATCTGGCGGCGTCCCCACAGGTCGCCCAGACGCCCGGCGGGCAACGAACCCAGACCGAACATCAGGAACGCACCCACGCTGTAGGGCATCAGATCCTCCCAGCGCGCGAAACCGAACTCGGCAGCGATCGTGCTCACTGCGGTGGCGAACACCAGCAGGAACAGGTGATCGAGCGCATGCGCCACGTTGAGCAGCAGTGAGACGGGGCGGCTGAGTTGCGTCATCAGGTGAGCCATCGGTGTGGCGGCGGGTCCCTGTATTGCACCACGTCTTCGCTGCGCACGCGGTGTTCGCCGGAACGCCGCGCAGATGCGCTGCATCGAATGATCACAGCGCAGACGCCAGCAACAGGAGACCGCGATGAACGACGGACGTTTTCGACGAGGCATGCCGACGGTGGGTGCCATCGGCGCCACGATCGCGCTGGCCGCTGCGTGTGGTGGCTCGGACGACGACAGTGCCGCACGGCAGGCTGCTCAACAGGCCGCGCTGGTGCAGCAGGGCCGGCAGATCTTCCGCTTCGACACCTTCGGCGATGAAGCCAAGTGGACCGACGCGCTGCGTATGCACGAGGTGATCCGCGGCGCCGTCGATCCGATGACCGCACTGTCGGTGGGCCTGAAGGTCGATGCCGAGGCATTGCCTGCAGCGGTGGTTGCCGGCATTCAAAACGGAACCGTCGACCTGAAGAACCCAGCCACCACGGTCGCGCTGCTCAAACTCAATGCCGTAGTCGGCCTGCAGGGCACCGTGGAGACGGTCAATGGTCAGGACACGTTGACCCATGTGGGCATCACCTGTGCGCTGTGCCACTCGAGCGTCGACGATTCGTTCGCGCCGGGCATCGGCAAGCGGCTCGACGGCTGGCCGAATCGGGACCTGAACCCCGGCGCCATCATCGCGTTGTCGCCGGCGGTTGACGCAGCGGGCAAAGCGGTCTTCAACTCCTGGGGCCGGGGCAAGTACGACCCGCGCTTCAACATCGATGGCTTGAACAAGCCGGCGGTGATTCCGCCGGCCTACGGCCTGGACGGCATTCACAGCGTCACCGTCACCGGCGACGGCACCGAGCTCACGTACTGGAACCGCTACGTCGCCGTGACGCAGATGGGCGGTCTCGGCACGATGACCGAGCCACGGCTCAACCTGAGCATCACCAATGGCAGTGAAGACCGCGTGTCGAGCAAGCTGCCGGCCTTGCAGGCCTACCAGCTGTCGTTGCCGGCACCGGCCGCGCCGGCCGGGAGCTTCGATGCCGCTGCGGCGGCACGAGGCCAGGCGGTGTTCAACGGGCCCGGCACTTGCGCCAGCTGCCACAGCGGGGCGTTGTTCACGGACGCCAACACGAGGCTGCATCCGGCCAGCGACTCGATGGCTGAACCGGAGTCACCAAGCTACGCGGCGCGCAGCGCGTCCAAGCAGTACCGCACCTCGCCGTTGAAGGGCGTGTGGCAACACGCGCCGTACTTTCACGATGGTTCGGCAGCGACGTTGGCCGACGTGGTTCGCATCTACAACACCAGGCGCGCGTTGAACTTGACCGCCGCGCAGATGAGCGACCTGACCGAGTACCTCAAGTCGCTGTGACGCAGCGGCGCGTGCGGCCGGGCCGCTTCGGGGGTAGAAGAGTTCAGGCCACTGCGTCGAGCAGCGTGCCGAGCATGCGGTCTTGCGTGCGCAAGACCTTGAGGTTGGCCGCGTAGAGGTGCTCGCTCATCTTGAGCGTCACCAGGTCTTCGGCCAGTGAGTCGCCCACCACCGGGGAGCGCTCGATCGTGGTGGCCACGCCACCGCCCTCGACCGCCTGCTGCGCCACCACCTGGCGGCGGAAGTTCGGCGTCATCGCGTTGGCGATGTTGTGGCCGGAGCTGCTGACGCTCAGCTGTGCGGCTTGCAGGCCCGACAGCGCGATCGAGGAGATCGAATTCATCGTGCGGACCATTGTGTCGGCGAGCGTGCGTTACATGTGCCGCTGCGGCGGCAGTTCGTCACACGCGCTGTGACGCTTACTCGGGTTTGCCGGTCTCTGCGAGCGATTTCAAGCGCTTGAACTGCTGCCCGATCACCTGGTCGACCACCGGGGCCAGCTTGTCGAGCCCCACGTCGGGCGGGCCGCTGACGCGGTAGGTCACGCGCAGGATGGTCTTGGTCTCCTGCATCGCGATCGTGAACGTGAGCACGCCGGTCACCGGCAGCTCCTGCAACGGCCCGAGGTTGGCATACAGCCGCAGCGCGCGGCCGGGTTGCACCTGCACCACCTGGCCGTGCTGCACCGAGTGGCCGTCACCCCAGCGCTCGCACCAGCAGCCGCCGGCCTGCGCATCGAGGCTCATGTTCGACGCCTGCCCCGAGTAGCTGTGCTGGCCGCTCCACCACTGCGGCAGTTGCACGACCGCGCGCCACACGTCGGTGGGTGACGCTTTGACCTCGTCGCGAAAGATGCTGGTGAAGCCGTTGGGCGTGACGTTGCCGGTGTCGGCGCACGCGGGCATCGCGATCGATGCGAGCAGCCATGCCAGCGCGCAACGCGCGCTCATCGTGCGGGCGTGGCGCATCACGACGCTGCCACCGTCTGCGGACGCCGCCATAGCCTGGCAATCAGCGGCCACGCGAGGATGACCAGCGTCAACAACGCGAGCCCGCCGGCGATCGGCCGCGTGAAGAACACGAACGGATCGCCGTCGGACTTGATCAACGAGGTCACCAGGTTCTCCTCCATCATGCCGCCGAGCACCACGCCGAGAATCGCCGGCGCGGTGGGAAAGCCGTTCTCCTCGAGCACGAACGCAGCGACGCCGAACGCCAGCATCAACAGCACGTCGAACACCGTGTTGTTGATCGCGAACGCGCCCACGATGCAGAACAGCAGGATCACCGGCATCAGCAGGTCGCGCGGCACGCGCAGGATGTGCTTGGCTGCCTTGATCGCTGCCCAGCCGAGCGGCACCATGATGATGTTGGCGAGCACGAACACCAGGAAGATGGCGTAGATGTTCTGCGGGTTGTTGATGAAGATCGTCGGTCCGGGGTTCATGTGCTTCAGGTACAGCACGCCGATTGCGATTGCGGTGATCGAGTCGCCCGGAATGCCGAACACGATGGCCGGCACCCACGCACCGGCGAGCGCGGAGTTGTTGGCCGCACCCGCCTCGACGATGCCCTCGACGTGGCCGGTGCCGAATTTCTCCGGCTCCTTGGAAAAACGCTTGCTCATCGCGTAGGTGATCCACGCCGCGATGTCGGCGCCGGCGCCCGGCTGGATGCCGATGGCGGTGCCCACTGCGCTGCCGCGCACGATCTGCCACGGGTACTGCTTGGTCAATCCCCACATGCCGCGAAACACGTTGCCGATCTTGTCGGCGGCGAACTTGAACGGCGGCAGCACCGAGGTGACGTGGCGCAGGACCTCCGAGATCGCGAACATGCCCACCATCATCGGGATCATCGACACGCCACCCAGCAGATCGGTGTTGCCGAACGTGAAGCGCGGGTGCGCGCCGGGATTGTTCAAGCCGACGCAGGCCACCAGCAGACCGAGCAGCAGCGAAGTCATCGCCTTGAGCTTGCTCGACGCGCCGATGAACACCGCACCCGACAGACCGAGCACGACGAGCCAGAAGTACTCGAACGACGAGAACTTGATCGCCACCTCGGCCAGCGCCGGTGCGGCGGCGATCAGCACCGCGGTGCCGAACAGGCCGCCGACGGCCGAGAACACCAGGCCCGCGCCCAGTGCGATCTCGGCCTGGCCCTTCTTGGTCATCGCGTAGGCCTCGTCGGTGTAGGCCGCCGACGCCGGCGTGCCGGGGATGCGCAACAGCGCGCCGGGGATGTCGCCGGCGAAGATCGCCATCGCGGTGCAACTCACGATCGCCGCCACCGCGGGCACCGGCGGAATGAAGAACGTCACTGGCACCAGCAGCGCGGTGGCCATCGTCGCGGTGAGCCCCGGCACGGCGCCGACGAACAGGCCGAACAACGCCGACGCGAAGATGATCCACAGCACGTAGGGATCGAACACCAGGGCCAGCGCCTGGCCCATCACGGCCCAGGTCATGTCAGTACAGCACCGGCAACACGCCCCAGGGCAGCGGCACGCGCAGACCCTTGTAGAACGCGACGTGGATCACCAGCGACGCGGCGAGCGCGACCAGCAGCGCCGGCACGATGCGCACGCGCAGCGCCAGCATCATCGCCGTCAGCATCACGGTGGCGGTGATCAGGAAACCGATGCGCTCGGAGGCGACGACATACAGCACCAGCACGCCGAAGGTGACCGCGAAGGCGATCACCTGTTGCGGCTGGCGCGTCCACTGGCCGCGCTCGAACCACGGCGAGTGCGCGCGCTCGCGCCAGCCGTTGCGGATCAACAGCAGCGAGCACACCGCCAGTCCGACCGCGATGGCGCCAGGGAACGCACTGGGCCCCACGTTCTGCCCGGGGATGTTGGGATAGCTCTGGATCGACCACAGCACCAGCAGCGACAGCGCGAGAAACACCGCGCCGAAGACGGCGTCGTTGAGCTTCATGCGCGGTGCCTGCTGGCCGGTGAAACCGGCGCGCGATTCGTCGTCGTCACTTGGCGATACCCACCGCCTTCATCGTCGCGCCCAGGTCGGCGTCGGACTTGATCATGAAGCTCGCGAACTCCGCCGGCGGCGCCCACAACACACCGAAGCCGCGGCTTTGCATGAAGTCCTTGAACTCCGGCGAGTCGTGCGCTTTCTTCAGCGAGGCCAGCAACTTGGTCTGCACGTCAGCAGGAATGCCCTTGGGCGCTGCGATGCCGCGCCATGCGGCCATCGTCCAGGCGCTACCGATCTCCGCCTTGAGCGTCGGCACTTTGGGGAACAACGACGCCGGGTTCGGGTCCATCACCGCCAGGCTCTTGACCTTGCCCGCTTCGATCAGCGCACGCGCTTCGGGCAGCGAACACGGCACGACCTCGACGCCGCCGGCCACCAGATCGTTCAAGCCCGGCGCGGCGCCGTTGCTTGGCACCCAGGGCAATGACGCAGGATCGATCTTCTGATCGCGCAACAAGCCAGCGATCGCCAGATGCCAGATGCCGCCCTGGCCGGTGCCCGAGGCCTTGAACTTGCCGGGATTGGCTTTTACCGCGGCGAGCAAGTCGCTCAGATTCTTGTACGGTGCGTCGGCGCGTACCTGCACGCCGGCCGGGTCCGCGTTGACCAGCGCGATCGGCGTGTACGACGCACCACTCAGATCGGTGAGGCCTTGGTGGTGCATCATGCCGATCTCCACCGTGATCATGCCGATCGTGTAGCCGTCGGGCGCCGCGGCCGAGATCGCCTGGTGTCCGACCACACCCGAGCCACCGGTGCGGTTGACCACGTTCACCGGCTGGCCGAGGTCCTTCTCCATCAGCGTGCCCAGGATGCGCGCCACCGCGTCGGTGCCGCCGCCCGCGCCCCACGGCACGATCAGCGTGATCGGGCGCTCGGGATATGCGGCCAACGCGGCGTGGGGCCACAAGGCGAACAAAGCGGCGAACAACGTGGCGATCGCTTTGCAGGCGATGGATTGAAACGGGGCGCGCATCGTGTGTCTCCTCGTTGTGGCGTGAGCTGTCGCGTGATGCGTGCAGCCGCGGCTTCGACGTCCAATGATGCAGTGGCGCCCGGCGTTTCGCGCCACAACTGCGGGAAAGTCCCGGTGCGAACGTGATGATGCGATGGCCCGCCGCGGCATACAACGCACCACCTGAACGAGGGCAACGCGATGCAGCTGGCGATGGTGGGCTTGGGCCGCATGGGGGCCAATCTGGTGCGGCGCTTGATGCGCGCCGGCCATGAGTGCGTGGTGCACGACCGCGACGGCGCCGCGGTCGATGCGCTGGCCGCAGAAGGCGCGCTGCCCGCGCATGCGCTTGCCGAGCTGGTGGCGCGCATGCGCCCGCCGCGCGTAGTGTGGGTGATGCTGCCGCACGGCGACGCGACCGAATCCACCGTCAACGAGTTGGCGCAGCTCCTTGCGCCCGGCGACCTGGTGATCGACGGCGGCAACAGCCACCACCACGACGACGTGCGGCGCGCGGGCGAGCTCGCGGCGCGCTCGATCGATTACCTCGACATCGGCACCAGCGGCGGCGTGTGGGGCCTGGAGCGCGGCTATTGCCTGCTGATCGGTGGGCCAGCCGGCTGCGTGCAGCGCCTGGCGCCGCTGTTCGATGCGCTGGCGCCGGGCGTGGCGGCACAGCCGCGCACGCCGGCGCGCGGCGGCGATGCGCCCGGTAACGTCGAACGCGGCTGGCTGCACTGCGGGCCCGCGGGAGCCGGCCACTTCGTCAAGATGATCCACAACGGCATCGAGTACGGGATGATGCAGGCGCTGGCCGAGGGCTTCGACATCCTGCGCAACGCCGACAAGTCGTCGTTCGGGCCCGCGCACCAATACCGCTTCGACCTCGCCGACATCGCCGAGGTGTGGCGCCGCGGCAGCGTGGTGTCGTCGTGGCTGCTCGACCTGGCGGCGCAGGCGCTGGCCGAGGACGCCCAGCTCGCGAGCTACTCGGGCGTGGTCGACGATTCCGGCGAGGGCCGCTGGACCGTGCAGGCCGCGGTCGACGAGGCGGTGCCGGCCGAGGTGCTGACCGCCGCGCTGTATGCGCGCTTTCGCTCGCGACAGGACCACACCTTCGCAGAGAAGATGTTGTCGGCGCTGCGCCGGCAATTCGGCGGCCACGTCGAACGCCCGAAGGCCTGACGCCCGCGGGACGGGTTTGTCCCGAAGGGGCGGCCGCACAATCATCATACGATTGCGGCCGATCCACCGCGCGCCACGGACGGTGCGACGGGGCGTGCCACCGACGGAGACAACCCGACATGCAGATCCCTTCATTGCTCGCGCGCGCGTTGCTGAGCGCGGCGCTGCTCGCCGCCGCGCCGGCCTTCGCGCAGGAAAAGCTCACCGTGTGGTGGGTCAAGGGCTTCTACAAGGCCGAGGACGACGCGCTGTTCGAGGCGATCAAGAAGTTCGAGGCCAAGAACAAGGGCATCAAGATCGAGCTGTCGCAGTACCCCATTCAGGACATGATCCCCAAGACCGTGTCCGCGCTCGATTCGGGCAACCCGCCCGACGTGGCCTATGCCGACGTCTACGACTTCCAGGTCACCGCCAAATGGGCGTTCGACGGCAAGCTCGAAGACATCACCAGCGTGATCGATCCGCTGCGCGTGCACTTCGAGCCGGCCGCGCTGGCGACCACGTTTCTCTACAACGACAAGACCAAGGCCCGCGCGTACTACGCCTTCCCGATCAAGCAGCAGACCATGCACATCCAGTACTGGAAAGACATGCTGGCCGATGCGGGGTTCAAGGAAAGCGACATCCCCAAGGACTGGAAGGGCTACTGGAGCTTCTGGTGCGACAAGGTGCAGCCGGCCTACCGGCAGAAGACCGGCAACCGCGCGTTCGGCATCGGACAGCCGCTGGGCGTCGACTCGAGCGACTCGTTCTTCTCGTTCCTGACCTTCATGGATGGCTACAACGTCAAGCTGGTCAACGATTCAGGCAAGCTGCTGGTCGATGACCCCGCGGTGCGCCAGGGCCTGATCAACGCGCTGACCGACTACACGGCCATCTACTCCAAGGGTTGCTCGCCGCCGTCGTCGACCAGCTGGAAGGATCCGGACAACAACGTCGCCTTCCACAACAAGACGACCGTGATGACGCACAACGCGACGATCTCGATTGCCGCCAAGTGGCTCGACGACATGAACAACACCACGCTGACGGCCGAGCAGCGTGCGGTCGCCAAGAAGAACTACACCGAGCTGATCGCCACCGCGGGCTGGCCCAACAAGCCCGATGGCAGCAAGTT
>JBIODO010000149.1:0-9148 GCA_044445225.1 Burkholderiales bacterium | reverse complement strand
CTACGCGTGGAACCTGCAGGTCGAGGACGAAGTGCTCAAGCGCATGGAAGACAGCGGCAAGGGCCGCGTCTACATCGTGCCCAGCGGCGACATCGAGTTCATCCAGCTCAACATCACCGACCCGTGGAACGAGGTCGACGGCGAGCGCGCCAGCGTCAAGAGCAAGCACTTCGCGTTCAGCGATCCGGCGGTGCGCCAGGCGATGTCGCTGCTGGCCGACCGCAAGAGCATGCAGGAGTTCATCTATGGCCGCACCGGCATCGCGACGCCGAACTTCCTGAACAACCCGTCGAAATACCGGTCGACCAACAACAAGATGGATTTCAACGTCGACAAGGCGAGCCAGCTCCTCGAGGCTGCGGGCTGGAAGAAGGGCGCGGACGGCGTGCGCGAAAAAGGCGGCAAGAAGCTGAAGTTCGTCTTCCAGACCTCGGTCAATTCGCTGCGCCAGAAGGAGCAGGCGGTGATCAAGCAGGCCTGCCAGAAGGCAGGCGTCGACCTCGAGCTGAAGTCGGTGACGGCGTCGGTGTTTTTCTCCTCCGACGTGGCCAACCCCGACACCTACGGCAAATTCTGGTGCGACATGCAGATGTACACCACCACCATGACGCAGCCGGACCCCGAGCGTTTCATGGACCAGTACCTCACGCGCGAGATCTCGGCCAAGGCCAACAAGTGGAACCTGCGCAACATCACGCGCTGGAGCAGCGAGGAGTACGACAAGACCTTCCACGAGGCCGAGGCCGAGCTCGACCCGGTCAAGCGCACGGCGCTGTTCATCAAGATGAACGACCTGCCGGTGCAGGCCAACATCGTGATCCCGTTGATGAGCCGGCCGCGCGTGCGTGGCGCCGCCACCAAGCTCGTGACCCAGCTGTCGGGCTGGGACCTCGATCTGTCGGGTCTGCACAACTGGTACCGAGAGAGTTGATGCCCCTGCGGGGCGAGTGACGCCGTGGGCGCCTACCTCCTGCGGCGCTTGCTGATCGCGCTGCCCAGCCTGCTGGGCATCAGCGTGGTGTTGTTCACCGTGCTGGCGCTGGCGCCGGGCGATCCGTTCGAGGAGCTGGCGACCAACCCGAACGTGCCTCCCGAGGTGCGCATGATGCTGCGCGCCAAGTTCGGTCTCGACGATCCGGTGTGGCAGCGCTACACGCATTGGCTGGCCGCGATGCTGCAGGGCGACTGGGGCTTCTCCTTCATCAGCCGCGTCGACGTCGACACGCTGATCGCGCAGCGCGTGCCGGTGACGCTGGCGGTGATCGGCGCGTCGCAACTGCTCGCGCTGGCGGTGGCGCTGCCGGTGGGCATCGTCTCCGCGATCAAGCCGTACTCATGGTTCGATCGCATCGCCAGCACGCTGGCGTTTGTCGGCTTCTCGCTGCCGACCTTCTTCACCGGCATCCTGCTGATCCTGGTGTTCTCGATCCAGCTCGACTGGCTGCCCTTCGTGTTTCGCGCCGACATTGCGGGCAGCGGATGGCCGTGGCTGTGGGAGCACATCAAGCAATCCATCATGCCGATCACCGTGCTCGGCCTGTTCCAGGGCGCAAGCTGGACGCGCTACGTGCGCTCGGCGGTGCTCGACGTGGCGCGGCTGGACTACGTGACCACCGCGCGCGCCAAGGGGCTGGCCGAACGGGTGGTGATCGTCAAGCACGTGGTGCGCAACGCGCTGATCCCGGTGGTCACGCTGGTGGCTCTGCAGATGCCTGCGGTGTTCGGCGGCGCCATCGTGACCGAGCAGATCTTTCGCATCCCGGGCATCGGCTCGTTGTTGATCGATGCCATCCTGCGCAACGACACGCCGGTGATCATGGCGGTGACGTTCGTGTTCTCGTGCCTGGTGATCATGTTCAACCTGATCGCCGACCTGCTGTATGGCTGGCTCGACCCTCGCATCAGCTACCGCTGAGCCGGCTCGCGCCGATCCGACCACCGGCGTCACCGCGCCGGGCTCGGGTCCGACCCCGGGCGGTCGGCCCGCCGCAAACCGCGCGCGCGGCGTCTCGCCGTGGGCCGAGGCGTGGCGGCGCTTCAGGCGCCACAAGCTCGCGGTGATCAGTCTCGTGGTGCTGGCGTTGATGGTGTTGCTGGTGCTGGTGGGCCCGTCGCTGTGGAAGGTGGCGATCAACGAGATCGACTTCAGCGCGCGCCTGCAGCGCCCGTCGTGGGAGCATCCGCTGGGCACCGACGACCTCGGCCAGGACCTGTTCGCGCGCATGCTCTACGGCGGGCGCATTTCGCTGGCGGTGGGGTTGGCCGCGATGACGATGTCGATCTGCGTCGGCGTGGTGATCGGCGCGGTGGCCGGCATCTCGCGCGGCAGCATCGATACCGCGCTGATGTGGCTGACCGATCTGTTCCTCTCGCTGCCGCAGCTGCCGCTGCTGCTGCTGGTGATCTATCTGTTTCGCGAGACCCTGAAGGCGGTGTTCGGCCCCGAGGTGGGCGTGTTCATCCTGATCGTCGCGGTGATCGGGGCCTTCCGCTGGATGCCGGTGGCGCGCCTGGTGCGCGCGCAGTTCTTCTCGCTGCGCGAGAAGGAGTTCGTCGAGGCGGCGCGCGCGCTCGGTGCGTCGACCACGCGGCAGGTGGTGCGCCACATCCTGCCCAATGCGCTGGGGCCGGTGATCGTGGCCGGCACGATCGACGTCGCCGCCGCGATCATCGCCGAGTCGACGCTGTCGTTCCTGGGCTTGGGCTTCCCGCCCGACATCCCGACCTGGGGCCGCCTCTTGTTCGACGCCAAGGATCACATGGACATCGCTGCGCACTGGGCACTGTTCCCGGGCGCGGCGATCTTCTTGACGGTGCTGACCATCAACTTCGTCGGCGACGGGCTGCGCGATGCGCTCGATCCGCGCAGGGTGCTGTGATGGCCCTGTTGGAAATCCAGGGCCTGAAGACCCACTTCAAAACCGACGACGGCTGGCTGCACGCTGTCGACGGCGTCGATCTCACGGTCGACCGCGGTGAAACCGTGTGCGTGGTCGGCGAGTCGGGTTGCGGCAAGTCGGTGACGGCGATGACGGTGCTCAAGCTGGTGCCGATGCCGCCCGGGCGCATCGTGGCCGGCCGCGTGCTGTGGCAGGGGCGCGACCTGGTGCCGCTGCCGGCCGACGAGATGCGAAAAATCCGTGCCAAGGAGATCGCGATCGTCTTTCAAGAGCCGATGACGTCGCTCAATCCGGTGTACAGCGTGGGCGAGCAGATTGCCGAGGTGCTGCGGCTGCACGAAGGCCTGTCGCGCAAGGATGCGCTCGACCGTGCCGTGCAGATGTTGAAGCGCGTGCGCATTCCGACACCCGAGCGACGCGTCAACGACTATCCGCACCAATTCTCCGGCGGCATGCGCCAGCGCGTGATGATCGCGATCGCGCTGGCATGCCAGCCCAAACTGTTGATCGCCGACGAGCCGACCACCGCGCTCGACGTGACGATCCAGGCGCAGATCCTCGAGCTGCTGGCCGAGCTGAAAGCCGAGCTCGGCATGGCGATCATGCTGATCACCCACGCGATGGGCGTGGTGGCCGAGGTGGCGCAACGCGTGGTGGTGATGTACGCCGGCAAGGTCGTGGAGGAAGCGCCGGTGGGCGAGCTGTTCGCGAACGCGCGGCATCCGTACACGCAGGGCTTGATCCGATCGATCCCGCGCATCGACACCGCCGCGATTCAGAAGGTGCGGCTCGAGTCGATCCCCGGCACGGTGCCCAAGCTGGTGGACCCGCCCGAGGGTTGCCGCTTCGCGCCGCGCTGTCGCTACGCCAGCGCAATCTGCACGCAGGCCACGCCGCCGTTGCGTCAGGTGGCGCCAGGGCACAAGGTGGCCTGTGTGTTGGACGCGATCCCGGCATGAGCGCGTTGCCTGCCACGCCGCTGCTGCGCGTCGACCAGCTGGTCAAGCACTTCGCGATCAAGGGCGGCTTGCTCGCGCGCGAGGTCGGCCGCGTGCACGCGGTCGACGGTGTCAGCTTCGACCTCGCGGCCGGCGAAACGCTCGGCCTGGTGGGCGAGTCGGGCTGCGGCAAGAGCACCACCGGGCGCTGCATCCTGCGCCTGATCGAGCCGACCTCGGGCAGCGTGTGGTTCGAGGGGCGCGATGTCACGGCCATGGATCGCACCGAGCTGCGCTCGATGGCGCGGCACATGCAGATCATCTTCCAGGATCCATATGCATCGCTGAATCCGCGCATGACGGTGGGTCAGATCATCGGCGAGGCGCTGACCATTCATCAGCTCACCAAGACCGCGCGCGAGTACGAGGCGCGCATCGTCGAGCTGCTCGAGACGGTGGGGCTTGCGGCCGACCACATGCGGCGCTATCCGCACGAGTTCTCGGGGGGCCAGCGCCAGCGCATCGGCATCGCGCGCGCGCTGGCGGTGTCACCCAAGCTGGTGGTGTGCGACGAGGCGGTGTCGGCGCTGGACGTGTCGATCCAGGCGCAGGTGATCAACCTGCTGGAAGACCTGCAGTCGAAGTTCGGATTGACCTACATCTTCATCGCGCACGACCTGTCGGTGGTCGAGCACATCAGCACGCGGGTGGCGGTGATGTACCTCGGGCGCATCGTCGAGATCGCGCCGGCCAACAAGCTGTACACGCAGCCGCTGCATCCGTACACCGAGGCGCTGCTGTCGGCGGTGCCGATTCCCGACCCCAGGGTCAAGCGCAAGCGCGTGATGCTGCAAGGCGATGTGCCCAGCCCGATCCAGCCGCCCACGGGTTGTCATTTCCACACCCGCTGCCCGATCGCCCAGCATCCGTTGTGCAGCACCGAAAAGCCCGAACTCAAGCGCTCGGCCGAGGGCCATTGGGTGGCGTGCCACCTGCGCGGGTGAAGGCGTCCCTCAGGTCAACGTGGCGATCACGCCGCCCGCGTACAACAGCAGCGCCAGCAAGATGCCGCGAAACGGCACGCTGAACCAGTAGCGGCGGGCGAGCCAGGTATACGCGAGCAGCAGCGCGGCGCCCACGGTCAGCAAGAAGGGCGACCTGGCCAGCGCATGAGGCTGAGCCAGCGCCAGGTGGCCGTAGACGGCGCCGAACAACATCGCGCCCAGGCTGTGGCTGGCGTTGAAGCCGATCCACGCTTTCCACACGCTGGTCTCGCGGGTCAGCACCAGCGTGCTGTGTTCCATCTGTGCACGCAGCTCACGGTCGCGCGGCAGCAGCTTCGGCCCCCGAAACGTCAGCACGAGGTGCAGCAGGCCCAACGCGAAGACGATGGCGGCGGCCAAGGCGATCAACGTCATGCGCTCTTCCTCGATCGCGCGGCCGGCACACCGTGCCGCAGGCCGTTGAACATCAACGCCGTGATGCGTTTGGCCAGCCGTTCGGGTGCGGTGGTGTCCAGGCCGACCCACTGCACCAGGCCGTCGATCATCAGCACGGCCAGGCCGTGCGACGTCGACCACGCCAGCAACGCCAGCTCCTGCGGGTCGCCCGCGGCGATCAGACCCTGGCGTTGCGCGCTCGCGATCTCGTTGACCGCCAGTGCGAAGACCGCGGCTTCGGCGCTGCGCACCGCAGGCTCGGCAGCGGCCTCGGCACCGAACATCACGCGAAATTGCCCCGGATGCGCGAGCGCGAAACGCAGGTAGGCCACGCCCAAGGCATGAAAGCGCGCCAGCACGTCGGTGCCGGCCACCGCCTGCGCGGTCTGCACCGCTGCCATCAATTCGCGAAAGCCTTGCTCGGCCACCGCCGCCACCAACGCCTGCTGGTTCTCGAAGTGGCGGTAGGGTGCGCCGTGCGTGACGCCGGCGCGCCGCGCCGCCTCGCGCAGGCCGATGACGCCCACGCCGTCGGTTTCGGCGATTGCAACCGCCGCGCGCAGCAAGACCTGCTTGGTGTCGGGCGGCGAGGTCGGCATGTTGACAGTGTCAACATTGTGCGAGAGCATGTCAACCTGGCCGTCGTAGCCTTTCCGATTGCAGCGTCAACAATCGGTGGCATGCGGCGGCGCCCGTGGGAGTTGTTGCCATGACCATCAAGACCGCCACCCTCAACGGCGTGGCCACCATCGAGATCGCGCGGCCGGAAAAGAAGAACGCACTCACCGCCGCGATGTATCAGGCAATGGCCGACGCGCTGCGCGCCGCGGCCGATGACAAGGCCGTGCGCGCGGTGCTGATCACCGGCCAGCCGGGCATCTTCACTTCAGGCAACGACCTCGAAGACTTCATGCAGCGCCCACCGCAGGGCGAGGCCTCGCCGGTGGCGCAGTTCATGCGCGCGCTGCTCGAGATCGACAAGCCGGTGGTCGCCGCGGTCACCGGCGCGGCGATCGGCATTGGCACCACGATGCTGCTGCACTGCGACTTTGTCTATGTCAGCGACGAGGCGCGCTTGGCCACCCCGTTCGTCAGCCTGGGCCTGGTGCCCGAGTACGCATCGAGCCTGCTGATGCCCGCGCTGATGGGCCATCGGCGTGCGGCCGAAAAGCTGTTGCTCGGCGAGCCTTTCACCGGCGAGACGGCGGTGGAATGCGGGTTGGCCAATGCGGTGCTGCCGGCCTCCGAGGTGGTGAACCATGCGCGCCGCGTGGCCGAGCGCTTCAACGCATTGCCGCCGGGTGCCGTGCGCGACACCAAGCGGCTAATGCGCCGCGCCGGTCGCGACGCCACGCTGCAAGCGATGCAGACCGAGAGCGAGATCTTCGCCAGCCGATTGCGCAGCCCCGAAGCGACGGAAGCGTTCCAGGCGTTCTTCCAGAAGCGCAGGCCCGATTTCTCGAAGTTCTGATCAAGGTTTCCCGGTGTCGCTCGCGCTGAAGCTCGCGTTGAGTCCGTTGCTGGTGGCGCAGGCGCTGCGCACGCGCTCACGGGTGCCGCGTCTGCCCGAGGCCGCGGGTGCGCGCGAAGGCGTGGCAGGCCGCGGTGCCACCCGGCTGCGGCTGTTGATCGCCGGCGACTCGTCGGCCGCTGGCGTCGGCGTGGCCACGCAGGACCATGCATTGGCTGGGCAATTGCCGCCTTTGATCAGCGCGCGCCGCGATGCGCGCATCCACTGGGCCTTGCTGGCGCGCGCGGGCGTGACCACGGCGCAAACCTTCGAATTGCTGCGCGACGCCGCGCTGCCGCCGGCCGACCTTGCGGTGGTGGTCACCGGCGTCAACGACGTGGTCGACCAGGTGGCCTCGACGCGTGCGGTGCGCGAGCGCGATCGCATCGCCAACCTGCTGCGCAACCGCGGCGGCGTGCAACACGTGGTGTTCTGCCCGCTGCCGCCGGTGCACGAGTTTCCGTCGCTGCCGCAACCGCTGCGCTGGATGGCCGGCGCCGACGCGCGACGGCACAACCGCGCGCTGCGCGAGTGGGTTGCGCTGCGCCACGCGGCGGCTGGCGACGTCTCGACGCTGCGGTTCGACGAGGTGCACCTCACTGCCCACAACATGGCCAGCGATGGCTTCCACCCGGGCGAGCCGGTCTATCGCGCGGTGGCGCAGGCGCTGGCCGCCCACATCGCCGACACCGTGTGGCCGCGCCTTGATCTGCGGGCCGTGGCGCGCTGAAGTCTCGGCCCCTGAACACACTGCAAGGAGTCACTCATGCCATCGGAGAACAGCCTGCAAGGCAAGACACTGCTCATCACCGGCGCCTCGCGCGGCATCGGCCTGGCGATTGCACTGCGTGCGGCGCGCGACGGCGCGCGCATCGTGCTGCTGGCCAAGACCACCGAGCCGAACCCGAAACTGCCGGGTACGCTGCACTCGGCCGCCGCAGAGATCGAGGCCGCGGGCGGCCAGGCGCTGCCGGTGCAGACCGACATTCGCGACGAGAACGCGGTGGCCGCCGCGGTGGCTGCGTCGATACAACGCTTTGGCGGCATCGACATCCTGGTCAACAACGCCAGTGCGATCAGCCTCACGCCGACCGATGCCACGCCGATGAAGCGGTTCGACCTGATGTTCGGCGTCAACGTGCGCGGCACCTATTGCTGCACGCAAGCCTGTCTGCCGGAGCTGATCAAGAGCGCACGCGCCGGGCGCAACCCGCACGTGCTCAACATGAGCCCGCCGCTGTCGATGAAGCCGCATTGGTTCCAGGGCCACGTCGCCTACACGATGGCCAAGTACGGCATGAGCGAGTGCACGCTGGGGCACGCGGCGGAGTTCAAGCGCCACGGCATCGCGGTGAACAGCCTGTGGCCGCGCACCGCGATCGCCACCGCGGCGCTGCAGATGATCCCCGGTGCCGACTTGAACAAGTGCCGCAAGCCCGAGATCCTGGCCGACGCGGCGCACATCATCCTGACCCGCGATGCCAAGTCGACCACCGGCAACTTCTTCATCGACGACACGCTGCTGGCTGAAGCCGGCATCACCGACCTCGACCGCTACGCCGTGCTGCCGGGGACCAAGAATTTCATTCCCGATTTCTTCGTCGACTAGCGGCGACGCTTTGCTTGCCGGCCGCGTGGCCGCGCTCGCGCTGTCAGAAGTGCCGCACCAGCGGCAACACCGCGGTGGGCGGCGCGCCGGCCTCCACCGCGGGCCAGCCCACCGCATCGCACGGACCGAACAGCACCCACACGCGGCCGTCGCGCACCAAGGGCGCTGGTGCCGCCTCGGGGTTGGCGACCCAGCCGCGCGCCGCGCCCGGTTTCAGTGCCGCTGCGGGCGCCTCGAGCCGCAACGCGCCGGCGCGGCGCAGGCGGCGCGCTTCGGTCTGGCAGGTGGCGTAGGAAACCAGGCCGCCGGTCATCACGCGCGCCGACAGGCGCGGCTTGGCATACCCCTCGTCGGGCAGCTCCACCACCCACAACGAACGCCGCACGCCGGCCAGGTCAGCCAGGTCGGTGATCTCCTCGTGGCGCAGGAACTCGGCCCATGCGCCCAGCGGCGTGTCGGCAAAGTAGTTGGCCGGACCCTCTCGATCGCCGTGCCAGCGGGCGGCGGGTTGGGCATCGCTTTGCCACAGAAATGGTTTGCGGTGGTCGCAATGGCGAAAGCCGAGACGGGCCATCGATCGTGCGCTTGAAAGCGGTGTTTGGCCTCACGCGGCCAGCGGCTGCGCGCCGCTGAGCACGGCCGCCAGCGCGCGGATCTGTTGCGCCGGTTTGCCGTCGGGCGTCCACTGGCCACCCAGCAACGCGCGCGGGCTCTTGCCGCCCAACTGCGTGCGCGGCCGCTCGAACCAGCGG
>JBIODO010000148.1:0-9164 GCA_044445225.1 Burkholderiales bacterium | reverse complement strand
GGTCACTGCTGGGGAACGCGAGCAGATGAAGAAGACCGTCGCCCGGGCGCGTGACTAGCGGCGGATGAGCAACACGGATCATCGCGTAAGGACGCGGAACTGGCCGGCACGGCCGCAGTCGTTGCGCGCGTGGCCGGGATCGCCCTGATCGCCTTGGGACTCGCGTGCTGGCCGGGTACGCCGCTGCTCGGTATGTTGTTCTACAGCGCGGCAGTCACGCTGTACCTTGCTTACATGATCACTCGCGCGTGTCCTTCGCCTGCATCAAGGCCGATGAGCGAGGCAGCAGTTGCACGCAGTTCCTGCGCCAGGCGCTGGCCTACTACGCCAGCCTGGGCGTGCGCATCGGGCGCGTGATGACCGACAACGGCTGCGGCTACGTCAGCCACCTGTTCAAGGCCGCCTGCGTGGAGCTCGGCGTACGCCACATCCGCACGCGCCCGTACACACCCAAGACCAACGGCAAGGTCGAGCGCTTGGTGCAGACCAGCCTGCGCGAATGGGCCTACGCTCAGCCCTACGGCAGCTCGGCGCAGCGTGAGACTGCCCTGCAGCCCTGGCTGCACCGCTAAAACTGGCATCGCCGACACTGCGCCCCTCAACCGCCAGCCACCCATGAGCCGCATCCCAGCCACGAACAAACTGCTGAGACACAACAGCTAGCCGGGATCGCCCGCCGGCGTGCTCGCGCAACGCCGATCGGCTGCGGTTATCGCACGACCGAGGCGGGGCACCGGCTGAGGCTGCGGCGGTGTGGCGTCGCTGGACGCGGCGCGCTCCACGGCGGCCGTGCGGTACGACGCGATCAGCGTCTCGCTGCGCGCGGCCTGGCTGAAGCGGGCCAGCGCATCCGCACGGGCGGCGTCGCCCAGGCGTGCCCGCAGTTCAGCCGAATCGACCAGTCGCGCGATGCAGTCGAGCAGCCCCTCTGCGGAGTTGCACAGCAGGCCGTTGCGATCGTGCGCGAGCAGCGTGCTGTGCGCGGCCGTGTTCCAGACCACGCAGGGCAGGCCCGTCGCCATGGCCTCGGCCAGGCGCGGCGTCGACCCTGCGCTGCTGCCGCCGCAGCAGTCCACGTACAGCCAGGCCTGGCGCAGGCGCGTGGCGCGCTCGCTGTCGACCCGTGCATCGCAGTGGCCGACGCCTGCCGCGGCAAACTGGGCCGCCGCAGCGCCGTCGGCGGGCCCGAGCCAGTTGAACGCGAGACCGCTGGACTCCAGCAGCACCGCGAGCTGCACGAAGCGCGCCGCGTGGCGCGCGTCGGGCTCATTGCTGGCCGTCACCACCAGCGGCCGTCGCGCTTCGCGGCGAGGGAGCGGCGCGAAGAACACATCGCTCACAGCGGGCTGAGTCCAATCGGTGCGCACTGGAGCGTCCTGCAGGGCCACGGCGGGCGGCGGCGCGACGGCGCGCCAGAGCATCGCCACTGTTCGTTCGAGCAGATGCCGTGTCCGCTGACGGTGGAAGGTGACATGCAGCGGCAGCGGCAAATCGAGAAACCTTGCCGCAAAAATTCCAACGAGACACGGCAACAGCCCATGCGCGTGCACGGAGACGACGTGCTCGCGTGCGATCTCACCGCGCAGAGCCTGCAGCAAGGCGCGCGGCATGCGCCAGCGCGAACCGCCGGCCAGAACCGTGCGCACCGCGGGGTCGAACCGCGGCCACGATGCGCGACCATGTTGGTCATCGAACAGCACGACGGTTTGCGGCACGCCGCGCGATGACAGCACGGCGGTTATCGCCGCCAACTGTTCGGTCACCCTGGCATTGACACGACCGACCACGTGCACGACCCTGCGGCCGGCCAGGGGATCGTGTGATTCGTCGTCCGCCGACGAGGGCGCTGTACCAGCCATGTCACGAGGCCCCGTCGCGTCGCAGCACCACGCCGATGGTGCGCAGCAGGATCCGCAGGTCCAGAGCGAGCGAGCGTTGCTCGACGTAGCGCTGATCGAGCGCAACGCGCCGCGCATAGCTCGTCCGGTTGCGACCGGACACCTGCCACAGACCGGTCATGCCGGGCGTGACGCTCAGGTAGTGCCAGCGCGCACCGCCATAGCGGGTGAGCTCGCCGACGGTGATCGGCCGGGGTCCGACCAGGCTCATCTCGCCGCGCAGCACGTTGAGCAGCTGCGGCAGTTCGTCGAGACTGGTGTGGCGCAGGAAGCGGCCCACCGGCGTGATGCGCGGGTCATCGGCCAGCTTCTGATCGCGCTGCCACTGCGCGCGCGCGACCGCATCGCGCGCGAGCAGATCCGACAGGATCTGCGGCGACTCCCGGTACATCGTGCGGAACTTCAGGCAGCGGAACAGCTTGCCATTGCGCCCGACACGATAGTGCGCGAACAGCACCGGCGCACCGTCATGCCGCCAGATGCGCCAGGCCACCCAGGCCATCAACGGCCACGACAGCAGCAGCAGCAGCGCGGCAACGGTCTGGTTGACCACGGTGTGCAGCCCGTGTGCCCAATCCGCTTCGGCGCGGGTTCGCTCGCGCAGTTGTCGGGCCAACGACAGTGAGGCAGCCATGCAGATCTCCAGCGAACAAACACTCGTCAGGAGTTGCATGGCAATCGACGCGCCGGCCCGTTCGCAGCGAGGCACGCGCCGGCGGCGCGCAGGCAATCGACGGGCCAGACCCGCTGCGCCCGATTCTTGCTCTGGGTTCTGCATGACCCTCAGCCAGGTCCTTCTCGTGCTGCGGGCGCGATGGGTGTTCGCGCTGTGCGTGTGGGCGTCGGTGATCGCCGCCGTCGGCGTGGCGACGCTGCTGATGCCCAAGCGCTACACCGCCAGCGCCGCCGTCGTGCTCGACGTCAAGTCGCCCGACCCGATCGCCGGTGTGGTGCTGCCGGGCCTGATCGTGTCAGGCTACATGGCCACGCAGGCCGACGTATTGCGCAGCGAGCGCGTGGCGATGCGCGCCTTGGAGTCGCTCGATCTGTTCGACCACCCGGACCAGCGGTCGCGATGGCAGCGCGAGACGATGGGTGTCGGCGACTTCCGCTCGTGGCTGGCGCAATGGGTGCTCAATGACCTCGAGGTCAAGCCGGCACGCGACTCCAACGTGATCACCGTCAGCTACACCTCGCCCGACCCGGAGTTCGCAGCCGCGGTGACCAACGCCTTCGTCACCGCCTACACCGACATCACGCTGAACCTGCGCGTCGAACCGGCCAAGCGCTACAACTCGTTCTTCGACGAGCGGGCCAAGGAATTGCGCGAAGCCCTCGAGAAGGCGCAGGCCAAATTGTCTGCGCACCAACGTGAGAAGGGCATTCTGGTCAGCGACGAGAAGCTCGATGTCGAGAATGCCCGCATGGCCGAGCTGTCGAGCCAGCTCGTTGCGCTGCAGGCCGAAGCCACGCAGTCGGCCAACCGGCGGCGCGAAGCCCGCAGCAACCCCGGCCAGATGCAAGAGGTGCTCGGCAATCCGCTGGTGTCGGGCCTGGTGGGCGACCTGTCACGTCAAGAGAGCAAGCTCAGCGAACTGCGTCAGCGGCTCGGCGACCGCCATCCCGAGGTGGTGCAAATGCAGGCGAGCATCGCCAAACTGCGCGCGAGCGTCCAGGCCGAAACCCATCGCGTGATCGGCAGCCTCACCGTCAACGACACCGTCAACCAGGCGCGCCTGGGCGGCGTGCGCGACGCGCTTGAGCAGCAGCGTGTGAAATTGCTGCGGCTCAAAGGCGAGCGCGACGAGGCCGACGTTTTGCAGCGCGATGTCGAGAGCGCCCAAAAGGCCTACGACGCGGTGTTGGCCCGCGTCAGCCAGACCAGCACCGAAAGCCAGAACACCCAGACCAACGTCGCGTCGCTGCAAGGCGCCACCACGCCGGCGTCGCCCTCGTGGCCGCGCGCGCGGCTGAACCTCGCGGCCGGCGCCGTGCTCGGGATGCTGCTGGCGGTGGGTCTCACGATCCTGCACGAGCTGCGCGACCAACGCCTGCGCAGCCTCGAGGACGTGGCCGACCTGCTGAGACAGCCATTGCTCGGTGTGATGCCGGCGCGTTCGCATGCGCTGCTGGGGCGCTCGCGCGCGAAACTGACCCGCGGGCGCGTGCTGAACTCGCTGCCGCGCCCGCCCCGTCCCGAGGGCGCATGAAGGTGGCCGCGTCGTTGAGATCTGTGCCACCCATCCGCCGCGAGCCCGTGCTCGGCGACACGCCGGGCGACGGTTTGCGCGACCGCGCGATCGGCCACTTCATCCGCCAGGCGCGCGGCCTCACCGACCTGGAGATCGGCGAGATCCTGGCCTACCAGCGCGCCAACGGATTGCGCTTCGGCGAGGCGGCGATCGCACTCAAGCTGGCCACCAGCGACGATGTGCTGTGGGCGCTGTCGCAACAATTCGACTACCCCTACGCGGCGGGCGACGGCACGTCGCTGCACGCCGACCTGGTCGCGGCCACCGAGCCCTTCGGCGAGGAGGCCGAGGCTTTTCGCGAGCTGCGCAGCCAGCTGCTGATGGGCGTGCTGGCCGACGGCACCGCGCGGCGGGCGCTGGCCGTGTTGAGTCCCGACGTCGGCGACGGCAAGAGCTATTTCGCCGCCAACCTCGCGATCAGTTTCAGCCAGCTGGGCGGACGCACGCTGCTGGTCGACGGCGACATGCGCACGCCGCGCCAGCACTTGTTGTTCAGTGTCGACGGCGAGGCCGGGCTCAGCAGCATCCTGGCCGGGCGTGCCGAGGCCAACGTGATCCACCAAGTGCCCGGCATGCCCACGCTGTACGTGCTACCGGTGGGCACCCTGCCGCCCAACCCGCTCGAGCTGGTGCAGCGTCCGGCGGCCGGTCTGCTGGTGCAGGAACTGCTGACCAAGTTCGACCACGTGATCGTCGACACGCCGGCCGCCGTGCACGGCGCCGACTCGCGCGTGCTGGCAGCACGCAGCGGCGCTGCGTTCGTGATCGGCCGCCGCGGCCGCACGCGGATTCGCGCGCTGCAGAACCTGATCGCGGCGCTGACGTCGAGCCAGGTCCGGATGGCCGGTGTGGTGCTCAACGAACTGTGAACAGGCCCTGATCAGGCGCCGGGGCGCCGGCCGTCGAATGCGCGCCAACGCGCGTCGACGAAGTGCTCGAAGCGGCTGCGGAACTTGTCCACCGAGAAGGTCTCGGCATGGGCGCGGCAGGTGGCGGGGTCGAAGACTGCCGCGGTGGCCTCGAAGCGGCGCACGGCCTCGCCTATCGCTGCGGCCGACTGCTCGTTGAAGTACAGGCCGGTGGGTGCAGCGCCGCCGCCGCGGACCGTCTCCAGCGCGCCGCCGCGGCCATAGGCGATCACCGGCGTGCCGCACGCCTGCGCCTCGACCGGCGCGATGCCGAAGTCCTCCTCTGCGGCGAAAACGAACGCCCGCGCACGCTGCATCCAGTCGATCAGCCGCTCGGTGCTCTGGTGGCCGAGCCAGCGCACGTTAGGCGGCAGCGCGCGCTGCACGCGATCGGCTTCGGGGCCGTCGCCGATCACGACCAGGCGACGCTCGGGCATCGCCGCGAACGCCTCGACGATGAGCGGCACGCGCTTGTACGGCACGAGCCGCGACGCGCTGAGGTAGAAGTCCTCCTTGTCGCGGCGCAGTGCGAAGCGCTCGATGTCGACCGGTGGATGGATCACCTCGGCCTCGCGCCGATAGGTCTTGCGGATGCGGCGTGCGATGAAGTGCGAATTCGCGACGAAGCAGTCCACGCCATTGGCGCTGCGCTGGTCCCAGCTGCGCAGGTAGTGCAGCATCAGACGCACCGGCGGGCCCGCGAGGCGGCCCTTGAGCCCGCAGGTGAGCCCCGATTCGGCGAGGTACTGGTGCTGCAGGTCCCACGCCCAGCGCATCGGCGAGTGCACGTAGGCCACGTGCAGCTGGTCGGGGCCGGTCAACACGCCCTTGGCGAACGCATGGCTCGAGGAGATGACGATGTCGTAGTCCGACAGGCGCAGCTGCTCCATTGCCAGCGGCATCAGCGGCAGCCAGGCGCGAAAGCGCCGGCGCACGCCGGGCAGCTTCTGGATGAAGGTGGTCTGCGGCTGGCGGCCCCGCAGGAAGGCGCGCTCGCCCGTCGGCAGCGCGTCGACGACTGCGAACAGGTCGGCCGCCGGGTAGATCGCCAGCATCTGCTCGAGCACGCGCTCGCTGCCGGCGTAGGCGCTGAGCCACTCGTGGACGATCGCGATCTTCATCGCGGCGCGTCCAGCGCGTTGGCAAAGCGCAGCGGCGTCGAGCGGCGCGTCATCAGCGCAGCCAGCAACTGGGCCTGGTGGCGCCATGAGTGGCGCTCGGTGAGGCCGGGCTCGATCTGCGGGGCCAGCGTCATCGCGCGTTGCAGGCCGCTGCGGATGCCCGACACGGTGGGCTGGATGAGCACGGCGTGCGCACCGCCCGCCTCACGCAGCTCGGGCGTGTCGCTGACGACGACACGGGTGCCGCAGGCGCGCGCTTCGAGCACCGGCATGCCGAAGCCCTCGTAGATCGACGGACAGACCAGCGCCATCGCAAATCCGTACAGCGCCGGCATCAGCGCGTCGGGCACGTAGCCGGGCAGGATGACGCCGTCGTCGCGGGCGCTGCGCAACCAGTTCATCAGCCGCTTGTCGTGCCAGCCGCGTGCCCCGGCGAGCACGAGGCTGCAGTCGGGCAGCTCGTCGCGGCGGCGCAGGCTGAGGAAGGCTTGCACCAGCGCTTCGACGTTCTTGCGAGGCTCCAAGGTGGCGACCGACAGCAGATAGGGCGGCTTGATGCCCAGGCGCAGCAGTGCGACCCGCGCTGCCGGGTGATCGGCCTGCTCGAGCGGGCAGTAGCGGCGGTGCAGGCCCGGCGTCACCACGCCGTGCACCGCGATGCCGAGCAGGTTGGCCAGCCGCTGCGCGGTGCCGAGCGAATTGGCGACCACCACGTCGGCAGCCTTGAGGTCGCCGCGCAGCCAGAGCCGATGCGACCAGCGGGTCGGCAGCTCCATCGTCTCGGGAACGATCAGATGATTGAGGTCGTGCACCGTGCAGACCGTGCGCACCGATCGGCCCAGGCGCGGATGCAGCGTGCGGCCGGCCCAGAACACGTCGAGCGTGTCGCGCTGGCACAGCAGCGCGCCGCGGGTCTTGAGCCACGCGAACGACGGCAGCCGCCGCAGTGTCCGTGAGGGTTCCACGCGCAGCACCCAACGCGGCGACGGCAACACGAGCCGCGCGCTCGGCAGGCGTGAGTAGGCGAAGAAGGATGCGTCGGGCAGCAACTCGTCGAGGCCGCGGGCGAGCTGCAGCACGTACTGGCCGACGCCCGACAGCGGGGCACGCAAGGCCTCGCCGTCGATGCCGACGCGCAGCCCGGCCATCAGGCGCCCGTCGTCGCGGCGTGCAACGAGCGGCCCGTGTGCTGCCGGTGGTTCGCCCGCCAGCGTCGAGTGATCGGCTGTTCGAACCAACGATACGACAGGCTCGCCAGCAGCACGGTGACCGCCCATGCCACGCCAAAGAATGCCAGCCGCTGCCCGAGCGGCAAGGGCCGCACTGCGAGGCCCAGCGCCTGCGCCAGGCCCCAGACCACCAGCGCGTGAAACAAGTAGCCGCCGTAAGACACGCGGCCGACCCAGGCCAGCGGTGCCCAGCGCAGCCACGTCAAGCCGCGTGCATTGCACAGCGCCTGCAGCAGCACCGCCAGCGCAGCCAGGTCCACCGCGACGTAGACCAGCACTTCGCGCTCCTGTCCGTACAGCACGCCGGAGAACACGTTGCGCAGCTGATCGATGCCGTGCATGCCGAGCTGCCGGTTGACGCCGACGTAGGTGGCCGCGTACGCCAACGGCGCCGCGACGCCGGCCAGTGTCAACGCAGCGACGACACCGCCGCGTGCGCGCCACCACGGCTGCAGCCGCGCGACGAGAGCGCCGATCAGAAAGGCATCGAGGTGGCACGGCGTCGCGGCGTAGATCGCAAAGGCCATCGCGTCGGGCTGCGCGCCGCTGAACGTTGTCAGCCAGCGCGCGGCGAGCCAGCGAACCAGCGGACCTGCGGCCACCAGCGCCAGCATCGCAGCGGTCTGCATGCGCACGGGCATCATCAGCACGATGAACGGGAACAGCAGGTAGAACTGCTGTTCGACGCTCAGCGTCCACAGATGCCCGAACGGTGCCCAGTCGACGGGGCCGGGCCAGAAGCCGAAGATCATGTGCCAGTTGGCCGTGAAGCTCAGCAGGTAGGGCAGGTTCGACAGCGGGGCCGCGTTGCCGAGCGCGAGCGCGACCAGCGTGCACGTCGCCAGATACAGCAGGTAGGCCGGCACGATGCGCGCCGCCCGCCGCGCGATGAAGGTGCCGAAGCGCTCGGCAGCGCTGCGGCCGGCGTACTCGCCGACGTCGAAGCCCAGCGTGATGACGTAGCCCGAGATCAGGAAGAACAGCCAGACACCGGTCCAGCCGAAAGGCAGCAGATGGCAGTGCTGCGCGACCACCGCCGTCATCGCCAAGGCGCGCAAGCCGTCGAGCGCATCGATGCGCGCCGGCGTCGCGCGCGGGGTGGTGGTGTTCACGGACTGGCCAGCTCCTCGTCGAGCAGGCGCGTCCAGGCCTCGATGAAGCGCTCGTAGGTCGCGCCACGCGCATGGGCCATCAGTTGCTCAGCGCGCCGGTGCCGTGTGTGCGGATCGAGCTCGATCAGGTGACGCATCGCCGCTGCGATCTCATCGACATCACCGGCGTCGACCGCCAACCCCAGGCCACCGACAGCCTCGTTGAGCGCGCTGTCCTTCGACACGATCGGGATCAGCCCATAGAGGGACGCTTCGAGCGCCGGCAGGCCAAAGCCTTCGAGCAGGCTGGGCAGCACGAAGCCGGCGGCGCACCGGTACAGCCAGCGCAACTGCGCGTCGCTGACGTAGCCCGTCAGCCGCACCCCCGGGGTCTGCGCAGCCTGCTGCGCGATGCTGTCGGCGGCGTCGCCGCGTGCGCCGCAGATCACCAGCGACACCCCGCGCCTGGCGAGACCGGAGCGGGCGAATGCGCTGATCGTGCGCAGGTGATTCTTGCGGCGTTCGAGCGCGCCGACCGACAGCACAAACGGCGTGGCGATGGCCGGCACCGGACGGCCCGGTCCCTGCGCCGATGCGGCCCGCACGTACAGCGGGATGCAACGCAGGAAGCGGAAGTCGTCGCCGAACTCGGCGACGAACGCGGC
>JBIODO010000147.1:0-9173 GCA_044445225.1 Burkholderiales bacterium | reverse complement strand
GCAGGCGAGGGTGAAAGTACTCTTCGCTGCCCACCACGTCGTCGGCCGCTGCGCCGACTTCACTGCGCACGCGTGCCGCGCGTTCGGCCCGCGTTTTCAGATCTGCGACGCGGATCACATCGTCGTACGACATCGCCACCGCGATCCAGCGCGCGGCCTCGATCGTCAGCGCGTGGCCGTGCTCGGCGCTGTCGTGGTTGGCGAAGCGGGCGACGCGGTCGAGGTATTCGACGCCGTAGGCCACGTCCTGCCAATCGACCACGCGCGCCAGGCCTTCGCCAAGCCAGTCCCACACCGGGCGCGGAAACTGCTCACGGATGCGCGCCAGCAAAGGCTGCACCGCGTCGCTGGCGGCACGATCGGGCAGCGGCCGCGGCGCCGACTGCATCGGATCGAGCGCAGGTGCCGCGGCTGCGTGCGCGCCGGTGCTGTGGGCAGCGGCGCGCAGCGCGTCGAGGCTCGCCTGCACGCCAACACCGCTGCGCTCGACCACGGCTTCGAATTGCTGGCGCGTGAAGGGCAGGGCGCCGCTGCCGGCCAACGCACCGAACAGCGCCGCGGAGATCACGCTGCCGTGCTGCGCGGCGAGTGCCTGAAAGTCCTCGATCACCAGTTGCCGAGCTTCGCGTTGAACGATCTGCTGCACGGTCGCGCTGTCGGCCAACGCATTGCCGGGCGCGATCTTCTCCGGCACCGCATACGCCCGATGCCGGCTGGCGATCACCAGCGTACGCTGCGGCGTGACGAAGCCGCGTTCGACCGCGCGGCCGGCCTCCATCAATTCGGCGGCGATCACGACGTCGACGTCACCGGGCACCGGCATCAGCGCAAGAATTGGCTCGCGGCCCGGCGTGGGCGCGACCATCTCCACGTAGTAGATCGTAGCCCCGGTGCGTTGCGCGACGCCGGCCACCGAGGTGGCCTGCGCGGTCCAGCCGGCATGCTCGGCGAGGTCGACCAGCCAGTCGATCAGCACGCCGCCGCCCTGGCCACCGAGGGCCATCACTGCGATATGGATCGTCTGCGGTGCGGCGGTCAAGTGGCCCCCTTGGCCCTCCGGGCCGTCCCCCCAAAGGGGATCGAGCGCCTTCGGAGCGGCCGCGCGGCGCTCATGCCACGATATCGACCGGGTAGAGCGCGCGTTGCGCGCGCACACGTTGCTGGCGCGATTGCAACCATCCGACCACACGGCCGCGCCAGCGGGCGCGCCAGCGCTCGACCGCGCCCGGGTTGTTGACTTTGTGGGCCTTGTAAAACGACGGGCACAACACCGCGGCATCGGCCACTTCGCCACAGTGGCCGCAGGCGACGCAATGTTCGTCGACATGGGCCACCGGGTCGGGCTTCAGCGCATCGCCGCTGGGCGCCAAGGTCAGACTGGGACAACCCGACACGCGCATGCACGCATGGTCGCCCGAGCACACCGCCGCATCGACGCCGAAGCGCTCTTTCAGCACGCGCTTGCCGGCCTTCACCGCGGCGGCCGTGGCCGGGCGCTCACGCCGTTGACGGTTCAGCATGCATTCGCTTTGCGCGATCACCACCTTGGGCCCGGGCTCGGAGGTGGTCAGAGCCTCGTGCAACGCGTCGCGCATCGCCTGCACGTCGTAAGTGCGCGTGATCGTGCGCACCCATTGCACACCGACGCCGCGCACTGCGCGCTCGATCGCGTGCATCGTGCTGCGGTTGGGGTTGATGGCGCGCGAGGAGAGGATGTCCTGCCCGCCGGTGGCTGCGGAGTAGTTGTTGTCGACGATCACGAACACGTTGTCGTGCTTGTTGAACACCGCGTTGCCGATGCCCGAGGTCAAGCCGTTGTGCCAGAAGCCGCCATCGCCCATGAACGCGATGGCGCGCTTGCTGGCGCCGAACTGCGCGCCCGCATTGAATGCCGACGCGCTCGAGGCACCGAGCCCATAACCCATCGTGGTGGCGCCGAGGTTGAACGGCGGCATGATCGAGAACAGGTGGCAGCCGATGTCGGCCGACACATGGTGCGCACCGAGCTCCTGCTCGACCAGCTTGAGCGAGGAGAAGATCGGCCGCTCGGGGCAGCCGACGCACAGGCCCGGCGCACGCGGCGGCAGCAGCGGCGCGATGTCTTTGGCCGCGCGGCTCGGTACGCTCACCGGCACCGGTTTCGCGAACGCGGCCGGGTGGTGCATGTCGATGAATGCGCGCACGCCATCGCGCAGCACCGCCACCGTGTATTCGCCCGCCATCGGCAGCACGTCTTTGCCGTGCACCGCGGTGTCGAGCCCGTGACGGCGCAGGATCGTGTGCAGGTGCTGCTCGTGGTAGTCGGGCTGACCTTCCTCCACCATCAGCACGGCCTTCTTGCCACGGCAAAAGCGCACCACCTCGTCGTCGACCAGCGGATAGGCGACGTTCAGGATGTACAGCGGCACGCGGCTGACGCCGAACAGGTCGGCCAGTTCGAGCAGCTTGAGCGCGCGCAGCACGTTGTTGGTCAGGCCGCCGAGCACCACGATGCCGATGTGCGAGATGTCGCCATCGATCATCTCGTTGAGGCCGTGCTCGGTGATGAACTTCAGCGCCGCCGGCCAACGCTGCTCGACCTTCTCGCGCTCCTGAGCGAACGATGCCGGTGGCAGCACGATGCGGCTCAGATCGCGGCGCGGATGCTCCAGCGCGTCCTTCAGCGTGTGCGCGGGGCGCCTGTTCTCGCGCGTGATGAAGCGGCCATGCAGGTGGCACGAGCGGATGCGCAGCTCGAGCATCACCGGTGTGTTCGTCGCCTCCGACAGCGCGAAACCGTCGTGCACTGCCTTCACGATCGACGGCAGGTGCGGCCGAGGGTCGAGCAGCCAGATCTGCGACTTCATCGCGAACGCGTGGGTGCGCTCCTGCATGATGCTGGAGCCTTCACCATAGTCTTCGCCGACGATGATCAGCGCGCCGCCGGTGACGCCGCCGGAAGCCAGGTTGGCCAGCGCGTCCGACGCCACGTTGGTGCCCACCGTGGACTTCCACGTCGCCGCGCCGCGCACCGGGTAGTTCACCGAGGCCGACAATGCCGCGGCGGCCGCGGCTTCGCTGGCCGCGGGCTCGAAGTAGACGCCCAGCTCGTTGAGAATCGGCTGCGCGTCGGCCAGCACGTCCATCAAGTGCGAGATCGGCGCGCCCTGGTAGCCGGTGACGTAGGCGACGCCCGCTTCGAGCAGCGCCTTGGTCACCGCGAGAATGCCCTCGCCGTGGAATTCGGTGCCCGCCGGCACTTTCAGCTGCTGCACCTCGCGCGCGAACGAACGTTCAGCCATGGCCGTTCAAGTCATCCCTCTCGATGTCGACGCGCAATTATCGGCTTCGGCGCAGCGCACGTTTTGCCATGGTCAAGGCCGGCACTGCGCCTCGCGCGGCGCACGCAGCTTCTGGTCGAAGTAGTAGGACAGCAGCGATCGCGCCAACGGCTGCTGGTCGCGCGCAAACAAGCCACCCGCGTCGCGCAGCCAGCCGTCGACGCACTGTGCGGCCGGTGCATTCGATGCCGCGCAACGCAGCAGCCGGTCGTACGACTCGCGGTAGATCACGAACTGCCCGCGGCCCATCGGCTCGCCGTGGCCGGGCACCAGCCAGCGAAAACGAATCGTCGAGATGCGCTCCAGGGCGGCAGCCCATTGCTCGGGGCACGCGGTGTCGAACAGGGGCGCCGGCAGGGTGACGAGATCGCCCACGGCCAGCACCTGCGAGTTGGGCTCGTACACCCACACATCGCCCGCGGTGACAGCATCGCGTTGCACGCCGATGCTCAAGCCCAGGCCCGCCAGTTCGAGGGTCGCGCGCTCGTTGATGACCACGTCCGGGGAACTGGCGGCAGCATCGTCGATGACGTCGACCTCGCGCTGCCAGGCGCTGCGCTGCGCGTCTTGCGACGGGTGCTTGGCCAACTCGTCGAGCAGCTGGCGACGGTAGTCGGCGAGGAACCCCGTGCGCGCGGCGAGGATGGCGTCGCTGGCCATCACGCGCGCCTGCGGGTAGGCGCTGCGCAGAGCGCGGTTGCCGGAGATGTGGTCGAGGTGCCAGTGCGTGTTGACAATCGTGCGCAGCGGCTTGCCGCTGGCGCGGATGCGCTCGAGCAGCGCCTGCGCGTGCGCGGGGCTGCGCCCGCTGTCGACGACGATCCAGCCGTCGGGCGCTTCGATCAGCACGCTGTTGCCGTCGGGCTGCATGCCCGGCTGAAAACTCCCGGGCAGCCATTCGACGCCCGGCTCCAGCAGCCGGGGCTGCGCCATCACTGCCGCCTGCCACAGCAAGGCCATCGCGCAGCCGAAGCGCGCCCAGCGCCGTTGTTCCATCGTGCCTGCCTCCACAGCGCCGCACGCGCGGCCACCGCCTATGATCGCGCCGAACCGAGCCAGGAGACACCAGCGCAATGAACCCATTGTCCACCTGCGACTTGTGCGACGAACATCGCAACGACCCAGCCGAGCGTTTTCGCGTGCTGCCGCCGGTGTTTCGCGATTTCGGGGGGCGCATCCGGTTCCACGGCAGCGTGGCTACGCTGCAGTGCCTCGAAGACAACACGTCGGTGCGCGAGGCGGTGCAGTCGCCGGGCGATGGTCGCGTGCTGGTGGTCGATGGCGGCGGCTCGTTGCGCCGCGCGCTGCTGGGCGGCAATCTGGCCGCGGCGGCCGAGAAGAACGGCTGGGCCGGCGTGGTGATCCACGGTGCGGTGCGCGACGTGCAAGAGATGGCCCGTTGCCATATCGGCATCCGAGCGCTTGGCCTGCTGCCGATGGCCACCGACAAGCGCCATGCCGGTCTGGTGGACGTGCCGGTGCAGATTCAGGGCGTGTGGGTGCACCCGGGAGAATGGCTGGTGGCCGACGAAGACGGCATCGTCGTGATGCCCGTCTCGGCGCGTTGAAGCCGGCTCGCACGCGGGCCCCCGGTAGAATCGCGTCTGTTCGGGGTGTAGCGCAGCCTGGTAGCGCAACTGCTTTGGGAGCAGTGGGTCGAAGGTTCGAATCCTTTCACCCCGACCATCGTGCATGAAGCCGCGTGACCTCTTGCTGGCGCGCCGGCACTGGCTGGCCGTCATGCTGTCTTGGCGGACTACGCGAGCCCAGGGTGTCTACCCGAGCCGGCCGGTCACGCTGATCGTGCCCTTTGCACCGGGCGGCATTGCGGACCTCACCGCTCGCGCGGTGGCCAAGGAAATGAGCCTCTCGCTGCGCCAGCCCATCGTGATCGACAACCGGCCCAGTGCCGGGGCCATCGTCGGTGCCACCGCGGTGGCGCACGCCGAGCCTGACGGACACATGGTGCTGCTCTTGAGCAATGCCAACGCAGTGAGTGCAGGGTTGTTCCGCAAGCTGCCGTTCGACGTGCAGCGCGACTTGGCACCCGTCACGACGCTCGGCTTCTTCGACCTCGCGCTGTTCGTCGCGCACGACTCGCCGTGGCGCAGCGTGAAGGATGTGATCGCGCAGGCCAAGGCCAAGCCAGGCCAGCTGACGTTCGGCACCATCACCAGCGGCAGCACGCAGCATCTGGCGGCCGAGTTGTTCAAGTCGATGGCGCAAATCGATGTGGTGGTGGTGCCATACAAGGGCACGCCGGCGGTGATCACCGCGCTGCGCGCGGGCGAGATCGATCTCGCGTTCGAGATCCTGGGGCCGCTGCTGCCGCAGATCAGCGGTGGCGCGTTGCGCGCGCTGGCTGTCACGTCGGAGCGCCGATTCGCCGGCCTGCCTGCCGTGCCGACGGTGCAGGAGTCCGGCCTGCCGGGCTACGCGGCCGCATCCTGGAATGCGCTGGCCGTGCCGGCGCGCACGCCCGCGCCGACGATTCAGCGGCTGCAGGACGCGGCCAACGAGGCACTGGCGCTGCCGTCGGTGCGTGGTCAACTGCAGGCGCTGGGCGTGCGCGCGCAAGGCGGTACGCCCGATGAACTGCGCAACCTGTTGGACCATGAGATCCAGCGCTGGTCGCAAGTGATCCAGTCGGCGCACATCGAGCGGCAGTAGGTTCGCGATCGTGATCAACCTCAAACACCTGCAGAGCTTCGTTCGCGTGGCAGAGCTGGGCAGTTTCAGCAAGGCGGCCCGCGTGCTCGACATCGCCCAGCCGGCGCTGAGCCGCCAGGTGCGCCAGCTCGAAACCGACCTGCGCGAGACGCTGCTGCTGCGCAATGGCCGTGGTGTCAGCCTCACCGACGCCGGTCGCCGCCTGTTCGACCACGGCGTGCAGATCCTGCAGCGCGTGTCGCAGGCGCGCGCAGACCTCGGTGCCGAGCGCGGTGCCGCGGTGGGCCACGTGACCATCGGCTTGCCGCCCAGCATCGGCAGGCGCCTGACGCTGCCGTTGATCGAAGGCTTTCGCGAGCATCTGCCGCGAGCGCGGCTCACGATCGTCGATGGCTTGAGTGCCCACATCGCCGAGTGGATCACCAGTGGCCGCGCCGACCTCGGCCTGCTCTACAACCCCGACGCGGTGCCCGAGCTCGAGATCACACCGCTGCTGCGCGAGCGGTTGTGCCTGGTCGAGCCTGCCGCCGCGCGCGCCAAGCGCGCAGAGCCCAAGCCGTTGCCGTTGCGCGAGCTGGGCTCGTATCCGTTGATCCTGCCGGAGCGCCATCAATCGATTCGGCGCCTGCTGGAGGCGCAAGCCACGCTGGCCGCGGTGAAACTCAACATCGCGTGGGAGGTGTCCAGCATCCCGGCGATCATCGACCTGGTGTGCGCGCGCGTCGGCTACGCGGTGCTCAACGCGAGCGCAGTGGCCGCATCCGGGCGCGGCGCCGAGCTGGCGGTGCGCCCGATCGTCGAGCCCGAGCTGGTGAGCGTGTTGTTCCTTGCGCAGTCGGCCACCAAGCCGCCGACCCCATTGCAGCGCAGGGTGGCGCGATTGCTCACCGATCTCGTCGAGGCACCGGCGCCCAAAGCGCGACGCTGACCGCCGCGCATGGGCCAAAGCGGTCGCACGACACTCCATGCCGCAATCGAATAGCTGCTAGTGGACGCTGGGACTTGGGTTGTCGGACCCGCGCCGCGCACAATGCCCGCAACCCCCGCGATGGCACCGAGAGTCGATCAGTCGTCGAGGCACATGACATGAGCGAACGCATCACCGGCATCTCGTCGATGGCCACCCGCGCCGTATTGGCCGAGCTCGCGCACGCGTTCGAACAGCGTGGCGGCTGTGAGGTCGCGATCGAGTCGGTCGGTGGCGTCGATGCGGCCAAGCGCGTGCAGGCCGGCGAGCCGTTCGATGTCGTCGTGCTCGCCAGCGATGCGATCGACCGCCTGATCGCGTCGGGGCAGGTGGTGGGCGCTCGCGTTGACCTAGTGCGCTCGCCGGTGGCGATGGCAGTGCGCTCAGGTGCGCCGCGCCCCGACGTGGCGTCGGAGCAAGCCGTGCGCCGTGCGGTGCTGGCAGCGCCTCACATCAGCTATTCCACAGGCCCCAGCGGCGTGCATCTGGCGCGACTGTTCGAGCGCTGGGGCATCGCGCAGGAGATCAAGCAGCGCATCGTGCAAGCGCCACCGGGGGTGCCGGTGGGCTCGCTGGTCGCGCGCGGCGACGCCGATCTTGGCTTCCAGCAACTCAGCGAGCTGATGCATGTCGAGGGCATTCAGGTGCTCGGTGTGCTGCCCGAGGAAATCCAGTACATCACCCTGTTCAGTGCCGGGGTCTGCGCCAGCTCGCGCCAAGCCGCCACCGTGCGTGAGATGCTTGGTTTCATGACCTCGCACGACGCCGACGAGGTCAAGCGGCGGCACGGCATGGAGCCGGCCTCCAGCCGTGAGTATTGAGGAGATTGTCTGCATGATCATCGACTGCCACGGTCACTACACCACGGCACCCAAGGCGCTGGAAACCTGGCGCAACGCGCAGATCGCAGGCATCAAGGATCCGGCGGCCATGCCGAAGGCCAGCGAGCTGAAGATCACCGACGACGAGCTGCGCGAGTCGATCGAAGCCAATCAGCTCAGGCTGATGCGTGAGCGTGGCTCCGACCTCACGATCTTCAGCCCGCGCGCGAGCTTCATGGCGCATCACATCGGCGACTTCCAGGTGTCGAGCACCTGGGCGGCGATCTGCAACGAGCTGTGCTTTCGCGTGTCGCGCCTGTTCCCGGAGCACTTCATTGCCGCTGCGATGCTGCCCCAAAGCCCCGGCGTCGACCCCAGGACCTGCATCCCCGAGCTGGTGAAGTGCGTCGAGCAGTACGGCAATGTCGGCATCAACCTGAACCCCGATCCGTCCGGTGGGCATTGGACCTCGCCGCCATTGACCGACAAACACTGGTACCCGATCTAAGAAAAGATGGTCTAGTACGGCATCCCGGCGATGATCCAAGTCAGCACCATCTGCACCGCGTGCTTTCACACGACCGGAGCCCACTACATCAACGCCGACACCACCGCGGTGATGCAGCTGATCCAGGGCGACCTGTTCAAGGATTTCCCGACGCTGAAGTTCATCATCCCGCACGGGGGCGGCGCGGCGCCGTATCACTGGGGCCGCTACCGCGGGCTGGCGCAGGAGTTGAAGAAACCTTTGTTGACCCATCACCTGCTGAACAACGTCTTTTTCGACACCTGCGTGTACCACCAGCCGGGCATCGACCTGCTGACCCACGTGATTCCGATCGACAACGTGCTGTTCGCCAGCGAGATGATCGGCGCGGTGCGCGGCATCGACCCCGAGACCGGCCACTACTACGACGACACCAGGCGCTACGTCGAGGCCGCGACGCTGACCGCCGAGCAGCGGCACCAGATCTACGAAGGCAATGCGCGCCGCGTGTTTCCGCGCCTGGATGCCGCGCTGAAGAAGAAGGGGAAGTGACCATGTATGAACTGGGCATCGTCAAACGCCACATCACGCGCGCTGATCGCGGGGCGGTCGAGCGGCTGGCGTCGTTCGGGGTGGCCACTGTGCACGAGGCGATGGGTCGCGTGGGGCTGATGAAACCCTACATGCGGCCGATCTATCCTGGAGCACAAATCTCGGGAACGGCCGTCACCGTGCTGCTGCAGCCGGGCGACAACTGGATGCTGCACGTCGCTGCCGAGCAGATCCGCGACGGCGACATCGTAGTTGCGGCCTGCACCGCCGACAACGACGACGGCTTCTTCGGCGACCTGCTGGCCACCAGTTTTCGCGCGCGTGGCGCACGCGGCCTCGTCATCGATGCCGGCGTG
>JBIODO010000146.1:0-9176 GCA_044445225.1 Burkholderiales bacterium | reverse complement strand
GCGAGCATGGTGCTGGCGATCAGCCCGCCCATCGTCAACTGGCGGTCGCCGATCAGGTACACGCCGATCAGGATCACCGCCACGCTGGCGAATTGCGTCAGCGTGTTGGCCGCGTACATTGCGCCCGACGACAGCCCACGCATGCGCACGTTGATGCGCGAGAGGAACGTGTTGATGCGCTCCCAGCGCGCCTGGATCACGCCCTCGGCGCCCTGCGTCTTGATGGTCTCGATGCCGGCCAGGCTCTCCACCAGCGTGGCGTTGCGCTGCGCGCTGGCGCGGTAGGTGGTCTGCGACAACTCGTGCAGCCGATGCTGCGCGATGGTGCCGGTGATTACGATGATGCCGAACACCACCACCGGCGGAATCGCCAGCCACGGCGAGATCCACAGCATCACGAACACGAACAGCGCGGCGAACGGCAGGTCGATCAGCGCGGTCACCGTGCTCGAGGCGATGAAGTCGCGCACCTGCTCGAAGCCGCGCAGGTTGGACGCGAACGAGCCCACCGACTCGGGCTTGTTCTCCAGCCGCATGCCGAGCACGCGCTCCATCAGCCGCGCCGACAGCTCCACGTCAATGCGCGCGCTGGCCTCGTCGACGAAACGGCTGCGCAGCTTGCGCAGGCCGAAATCGGCCAGCAGGATCAGCGTCACGCCGATGGCCAGCGCCCACAGCGTCTCCACCGCGTTGTTGGGCACCACGCGGTCGTACACGTTCATCGAGAACAGCGGGAAGGCCAGTGCGAACAGGTTGACCAGCAGCGCCGCCAGCATCACGTCGCGGTAGACGAAGCGTTGCGCCAACACCGCGGACCAGAACCAATGGCCGCGCCTGGTGGCCCGCTGCAGCGGCGTGCGCTGGTCGAAGCGGAAGTGCGGCCGCACGAACAGCACCACGCCGCTGTAGCGTTTGGTGAGATCCTGCAGCGGCAGCGTGATCGAGCCCTGGCCTGTTTCGGGCAGCAACACGCGCGCGCCGTCGGCGTTCAAAGTCTGCAGCACGCAGGCCTTGTTGCCGTTGAGGATCAGCACCGCGGGCAGCGCCGCCGCGTCGAGATCGGCCAGCGGCAGGCGCTGCAGCCGTGCCGACATGCCGGCGCGCGCCGCCGCGCGTTCGGCCAGTTCGAGCGTCAGGCGCCCGGCCACCAACGGCAGGCCCGCCGACAACGACGCGCGCGACGCGCCCACGCCGTGTAGGCGGCACACCTCGACCAGGCAGTCGAGCAGCGGGTCGGGGTGGATTAGGTCTTCGCGCAGGCGGGCCGCGGCCGGCGGTGCGGCCACTGCGGCATGCTGCGTCGAGGGCATCGCAGGTTGCGCTGCGGTGCCGGTGGGGCTGGTCGGCTGCGCCGCGCCGGCGACCGGCTGCGTGGCTCCCACGCCAGCGGCAGGCGGCGCCGCTGCCGCACCCGCGGCGGCGGCGTTCGGATCGCGCGCTGTGGTGAGCGTGGGTGTGACAGCCATCGTCACACGATATCGGTGAAATGCATCCCGAACTCGCCGCGCCGACGATCATCGAAGTATCGGTGCAAGGTTTCACGAACCGTGCGAAAGGCCAGTTGCTCCCACGGCACCTCTTCTTCAAGGAACAGGCGCGCCTCGATGGTCTCGAAGCCCGGGTTGAAGTCGGTGTGCAGCAGCCGCGCACGGTAGAAGAAATGCACCTGGCCCACCGGCACCACGTTGAGCATCGTGAACAGTCCCTGCAGCTCGACGCGCGCGCCGGCTTCCTCGTCGGTTTCGCGCAGCGCGCCGGCCTCGGTGGTTTCGCCGAGCTCCATGAAGCCGGCCGGCAGCGTCCAAAGCCCGAAGCGCGGCTCGATGTTGCGCTTGCACAGCAGCACCCGGTCTTGCCACACCGGCAACGTGCCCACCACGTTGAGCGGGTTCTCGTAGTGCACGGTGCCGCACACACTGCACACCGCACGCTCGCGGTTGTCGTCGCTCGGAATCCGGTACTCGACCACCGTGCCACACGAGCGGCAGTGCTTGATGCGTCGAGGCAGCAGCATGACGGCAAGCAGTGTAGCGCTGGCCCGGTGGTGGCATGATCGCCGCAAGCCTCGTACACGACCGGAGCAACGCATGGCCTACGTGATCAACCCCGCCCCGATTCCCGCAGTGCCCGTGCATGGTGGCGGGCAATTCCCGGTGCGCCGCATCTACTGCGTCGGCCGCAACTACGTCGAGCATGCGCAGGAGATGGGCCACAGCGGCCGCGAGCCGCCGTTCTTCTTCACCAAGCCGGCCGACTGCATCGTGCCGGTGCCCGAGGGCGAGACCGGTCGCATCGCGTACCCGAGCCTGACCAAGAATTTCCATCACGAGATCGAGCTCGTGGTGGCGCTCGGCAAGGGCGGCCGCGACATTCGTGCCAGCGATGCCGTGGGTCTGATCTGGGGCTACGCGGTGGGTCTGGACATGACGCGCCGCGATCTGCAGAACGAAGCCAAGAAGCAGGGCCGACCGTGGTGCATCGGCAAGGCATTCGACGAAGCGGCGCCGATCGGGCCGCTGCACTCGATCAAGTCCACCGGCCCGTTGAGCAAGGGCGCGATCACGCTCAAGGTGAACGGCCAGCTCAAGCAAAAGGGTGATCTCGGCGATCTGATCTGGAACGTCGGCGAGATCATCGAGCACCTGTCGTCTGGCTGGGCACTGCAGCCTGGCGACCTCATCTACACCGGCACACCCGCCGGGGTGGCCGCGGTGGTCAAGGGCGACGTGATGGAGGGCGAGATCGCAGGCCTGGGCACGTTGCGAGTGCAGGTGGCGTGATCCGAGGGCCGCGCTGATGGAGCTGTACAACTACTTCCGTTCTTCGGCGTCGTACCGCGTGCGCATCGCGCTCGCGCTCAAGGGCCTGGCCTACGACTACAAGTCGGTGCACCTGGCCAACAACGAGCAGTTCAACGAGTCGTATGCGTCGGTGTCGGCGTCGCGCCTGGTGCCTCTGCTGCGCGACGGTGGACACACGCTGACGCAGTCGCTGGCGATCATCGAATACCTCGACGAAACGCACCCCGAGCCGCCGCTGCTGCCCAAGGCACCGCTGGATCGTGCGCGCGTGCGCGCGCTGTCGCTCGACATCGCCTGCGAAATCCACCCGCTGAACAACCTGCGGGTGCTGCGCTATCTGGTGCGCGATCTCAAGGTAGCCGACGCCGACAAGGACCGCTGGTACCGCCACTGGGTCGAGACCGGGCTCGAGGTGGTCGAACGCCAGCTTGCGGCGCATCCCGCCCGCTATTGCCACGGCGAGACACCGACCATGGCCGATTGCTGCCTGGTGCCACAGATCTTCAACGCGCAGCGCTTCAATTGCCGCACCGAGCATGTGCCGAACACGATGCGCGTGTTCGAGGCCTGCATGGCGCTACCGGCATTCGCCAAGACGCAGCCGTCCGAATGCCCGGATGCCGAGTGAGCCCGCCGCCAGTGCGGCGGCGCAAATGGCCAGCGACTGGCTGACGCCGCAGTGGGACGCCGATGCCCGCGTGGGCGCGTGCATGACCACGCGCACCGACGGCGTCAGCGCGCCGCCCTGGGACAGCATGAACCTCGGCATGGGCAGCGGTGACGCGCCGGGTGCCGTGCAACGCAATCGCGAGCGCTTTGCCGATGCGATCGGCGCCACGCCGGTGTTCCTGCGCCAGGTGCACGGGGAACGGGTCGTGCGCCTCGATGCCGACAGTGCTCGTGCCAGCGTCGAAGCGGCCGACGCCTCGTGGACACGTGAGCCGGGCGTGGCCTGCGCAGTGCTGGTGTCCGATTGCCTGCCGGTGTTGCTGGCAGCACCGCAGGCGCGCGCGGTGGGCGCCGCGCACGCTGGCTGGCGCGGCCTCGCCGCCGGCGTGCTCGAGCGCTGTGCGCAGGCGGTTTGCAGTGGCGCGTCGTGCGAGCCGCACGAACTCGTCGCGTGGCTGGGGCCGTGCATCGGGCCCGACGCCTTCGAGGTTGGCGCCGACGTGCTCGTGGCCTTTGGTGTCGAGCCCGCTGCGGCGAGCCGCGAACGCTTTCGCTATCAGCCGCGAGCCGATGGCGACCGCCGCTGGCGCGCCGATCTTGCGGGACTGGCCCGCGACCGGCTGGCCGCGCTTGGCGTGCGGCAGGTCAGCGGCGGCACCTGGTGCACCGTGCAGGAGCGCTCAAGGTTCTTCTCGTTTCGGCGTGATGGCGTCACCGGACGCATGGCCGCCGCGGTGTGGATTCAGCGCTGACGCCTGGCGAGCCCGGCGGCGCCGCGACGCTGCCAGCGCGATGTAGAGCACCACGGCCAGTGGAGCCAGCCCCAGCACGAGCGTGGCGAGGACGCCGAGCACCGTGCCGCCCGGCGCCGTCGCCTGCGCGAGCGCAAACGCGACGACGGCAAATACCCACCCGATGGAAACGACCAGCATTTTGCAATGTGGATCGTACTATTGCGTAATGGAAGGACGATCGACTTGCGATAAGGTTCGCCCCAGTACAAACCCATGCCATCGTAGACAGGCCGCAAGGGGTGGGCGTATCACTGAGCCCATGCGGCACACCGCAAGCCGATAGGCGCGAAAGCGTCTTCGGTGACCGCGGCGATTGGCTGGTGCGAGCAGGAGACGACATGAAACGCAAGACGGCCCAGGCGCCGGAGCAGGTAGCCGAAAGCGCGCGGGCGCTCGGCAGTTCGGTGGGCGATTTCTGGAAGTCGTTCGCTGGCCTGAAGGTGCCGATCGACACCGTGAGCGAGCTGCAAACTGGTTACCTGAAGCAGGCCACCGAGCTGTGGAACCAGACATTGACGCGCGCGCAGCCCGAGGCCGACGGCAAGCCCGTCCCGGCGGCGCCGATCAGCGACAAGCGCTTCAACGCGCCCGAGTGGATGGCCAACCCCGCGGCGGCCTATACCGCGCAGATGTACCTGCTGAACGCGCGCACGTTGATGCAACTGGCCGATTCGATCGAGGGTGACGCCAGGACGCGCGCGAAGGTGCGCTTCGGCGTGCAGCAGTGGATCGATGCCGTGAGCCCGGCCAATTTCATGGCGCTCAACCCCGAGGCACAGAAGAAGGCGCTCGAGACCAAGGGCGAGAGCGTGACGCAGGGCTTGACGCAGCTGTGGAACGACGTGCGCAAGGGCTCGGTGTCGCAGACCGACGAAACCGTGTTCGAGGTCGGCCGCAACGTGGCCACCAGCGTCGGCTCGGTGGTGTTCGAGAACGAGCTGTTCCAGCTCATCGAATACAAGTCGCTCACCGCCAAGGTGCACCAGCGGCCGATGCTGTTCGTGCCGCCTTGCATCAACAAGTACTACATCCTCGACCTGCAGCCCGAGAACTCGCTGATCCGCTATACGGTGGAGCAGGGCCATCGCGTGTTCGTGATGAGCTGGCGCAACCCCGACGAGTCGATGGCTCACCTGGGCTGGGACGACTACATCGACCAGGGCCCGATCACCGCGATGCGGGTGGTCACCGAGATCACCGGCCAGGACGATCTCAACGTGCTCGGCTTCTGCGTCGGCGGCACGATCATTGCCACTGCCTTGGCGGTGCTGGCCGCGCGCGGCGAGCGTCCTGCGCACTCGCTGACGCTGCTGACCACGCTGCTGGACTTCAAGTACACCGGCGTGCTCGACGTGTTCGTCGACGAGCCCATGGTGCAGATGCGCGAGGTGAGCATCGGCGAGCAGGCGCCCAACGGCCCGGGGCTGCTGAAAGGGAAGGAACTGGCCACCACGTTCAGCTTCCTGCGGCCCAACGACCTGGTGTGGAACTATGTGGTGGGCAACTACCTCAAGGGCGAAGCGCCGCCGCCGTTCGACCTGTTGTACTGGAACGGCGACGGCACCAACCTGCCAGGCCCCATGTACTGCTGGTACCTGCGCCACACCTACCTGCAAAACGAATTGCGCGAACCGGGCAAGCTCACCACGTGCGGCGAGAAGGTCGACCTGTCGAGCATCAATCTGCCGACCTATATCTATGGCTCGCGCGAAGACCACATCGTGCCGTGGAACGGCGCCTACGAGTCGGTGGGCATCCTGAAGGGCAAACGCCGCTTCGTGATGGGCGCCTCGGGCCACATCGCCGGCGTGATCAATCCGGCGAGCAAGAACAAGCGCAGCTACTGGGTCAACGACAAGCTGCCCGCCACCGCCAAGGAGTGGCTCGACTCGGCCACCGAAAAGCCAGGCAGCTGGTGGCCCGATTGGGCCGCCTGGCTCAAGAATCAGGGCGGCCCGATGGTCGCCGCACCCAAGTCACTGGGCAATCGCAAGTACAAGGCGATCGAGCCCGCCCCCGGCCGCTACGTCAAGCAAAAAGCCTGACCACGGCTCGTCACAGTCATCTCCCGAAGCACTAGGAAGGAACCTCTCCATGACCACCGAAATCGTCATCGTCTCCGCCGCCCGCACCGCCGTGGGCAAGTTTGGCGGCACGCTCGCCAAGACCCCGGCCTCCGAACTAGGCGCTGCCGTCATCAAGGCGTTGCTCGAGCGCTCCGGTGTCGGCGGCGACCAGATCGGCGAAGTCATCCTCGGCCAGGTGTTGCAGGCCGGCACCGGCCAGAACCCGGCGCGACAGGCGGTGATCAAGAGCGGCCTGCCGCAAGCGGTGCCGGCGATGACCATCAACAAGGTGTGCGGCTCGGGCCTGAAGGCCGTGATGCTCGCCGCGCAGGCGATCCGCGACGGCGACAACGAAATCATCATCGCCGGCGGGCAAGAGAGCATGAGCCTGGCGCCGCACGTGCTGCTGGGCTCGCGCGACGGCCAGCGCATGGGCGACTGGAAGATGATCGACTCGATGATCTCCGACGGCCTGTGGGACGTCTACAACCAGTACCACATGGGCATCACCGCCGAGAACGTGGCCAAGAAATACGGCGTCACGCGCGAGCAGCAAGATGCACTGGCGCTGGCCTCGCAGCAGAAGGCCGCTGCCGCACAGGAGGCCGGCCGCTTCAAGGACGAGATCGTGCCGTTCAGCATCGCGCAGAAGAAGGGCGACCCGATCGTGTTCGCGAACGACGAGTTCATCAACAAGAAGACCAGCGCCGAAGCGTTGGCCGGCCTGCGGCCCGCGTTCGACAAGGCCGGCAGCGTGACCGCCGGCAACGCGTCGGGCTTGAACGACGGCGCGGCCGCGGTGCTGGTGATGAGTGCCAAACGCGCCGATCAACTGGGCTTGCAACCGCTGGCGCGCATTGCCAGCTACGCCAGCGCGGCGCTCGATCCGGCTTTCATGGGCATGGGCCCGGTGCCGGCGGCTACCAAGGCGCTGCAGCGCGCCGGCTGGAAGCCCGCCGACCTCGACCTGCTCGAGATCAACGAAGCGTTCGCCGCGCAGGCGTGTGCGGTGCACAAAGAGATGGGCTGGGACACCAGCAAGGTCAACGTCAACGGTGGCGCGATCGCCATTGGCCACCCGATCGGTGCTTCGGGCTGCCGCATTCTGGTGACGCTGCTGCACGAGATGCAGCGCCGCGGTGCGAAGAAGGGCATCGCGTCGCTGTGCATCGGCGGTGGCATGGGTGTTGCGTTGACGGTCGAGCGTTGACTCACTTAACCGGCGTCAAGCGAATGGCCCGTCTTCAGGGCGAACCCGCTTGACCCGACCCGCGACGCGGATCAGGCTGAACATTCAACGGATACCAAGGAGAGAGCAATGGCACAGAAAGTGGCGTACGTCACCGGCGGCATGGGCGGCATCGGCACCGCCATCTGCCAGCGCCTGTACAAAGACGGCTTCAAAGTCATCGCCGGCTGCGGTCCTACGCGCGACTTCGTCAAGTGGATCGACGAGCAGAAAGCGCAGGGCTACACGTTCTTCACCTCGGTGGGCAACGTGGCCGACTGGGATTCCACCGTGCAGGCCTTCACAAAGGCCATCAGCGAACACGGTGCGATCGACGTGCTGGTCAACAACGCCGGCATCACGCGCGACCGCATGTTCGTGAAGATGACGCGCGAAGACTGGGACGCGGTGATCTCCACCAACCTGACCAGCATGTTCAACGTCACCAAGCAGGTGGTGCCGGGCATGGTCGAAAAAGGCTGGGGTCGCATCATCCAGATCTCGTCGGTCAACGGCGAAAAGGGCCAGTCGGGCCAGACCAACTACAGCGCGGCAAAGGCCGGCATGCACGGCTTCACGATGGCGCTGGCGCAAGAGATGGCCGCCAAGGGTGTCACGGTGAACACGGTGAGCCCGGGCTACATCGGCACCGACATGGTCAAGGCCATCAAGCCCGAGGTCCTCGAGAAGATCGTGTCGACGATTCCGGTCAAGCGCCTGGGCACGCCCGACGAGATCGGCTCGATCTGCGCCTGGCTTGCCGGCGAAGATTCCGGCTTCACCACCGGTGCCGACTTCTCCTGCAACGGCGGGCTGCACATGGGCTGAGGCGCATGTGAGCCCACCTGCGGTGGGAAGAAGCCGGCGTGCCCGCCGGCTTCTTCGTTTTCAAAACGCGATGTAGCGGTCGGGGCGGTGGTTGATCGCCAGCGCCAGGTTCATCGCGGCGGCGCCGACGATCGACAGCGCCAGCCGCGGCGCGTCGACCCACGGCGTCGATGCCAGCAGGATCGTCATGTCGAGCGCCAGTTGCAGATAGCCGGCGCGCCAGCCGGTGCGCTCTTGCAGCCACAGCACCAGCACGTTGAGGCCGCCCAGGCTGGCGCGATGGCGAAACAGGATGATGAAGCCCGCGCCGATCAGCAGGCCGCCGGCGATGGCCGCGAATAGCGGCTGCACTCGCTCGATTGCCAGCAGGCGCGGCAACTGCTCCGACAGCAGCGACAGCAAGGCCACCGCAGCGAAGGTCTTGACCGTGAAGCGCCGACCCATGCGGCGCCAGGCCAGCCAATAGAAAGGCAGATTGGCCAAGAAGAACAGCGCACCGAAGGGCCATCCGCTCGCATAGTGCACCAGCAGCGCGATGCCGGCCGTGCCGCCGGTCATCAGACCCGCTTGCCGGAACAGCAGCAGCCCCAACGCGACAAACAGGGTGCCGGTGAGCAACGCCTGCGCGTCGTCGAACAGGCTGTGCCGGCGCGCTGCCTCGGCCTGATGCGAGTCGGCATCGACCCGGGCGCTGCTCAATTGCTCACCCCGCCGATGGACCACTTGATGACGCCGTTGAGCGCGAAACCCGGCAGCCCGAAGCCCAGCGGCGCGATGCGGCGAGGGCCGT
>JBIODO010000145.1:0-9179 GCA_044445225.1 Burkholderiales bacterium | reverse complement strand
CTGGTCCACGACGCCACCACCCTCACCTACGCGCAACTGAACCAACAAGCCAATCGGCTGGCCCATCACCTCATTGACCTGGGCGTGCATCCAGAGGTCCCGGTGGCCATCTGCATGCACCGCAGCCCCGACCTCATCACCACCATCCTGGCCATCCTCAAGGCCGGCGGCTGCTATGTGCCGTTGGATCCGGATCTACCCACAGCGCGGGCTGAATTCATCTTGAAGGATGTCGGGGCACAGCTGCTGATCACGCAGCAGTCGATGCTGCAAAGCCTGCCAAGCAACGTGTGCCCGGTGATCTGCGTGGATCACGATCGGCGCGGAGTCGGGCCGGATCGCAGCGACGATCCGCCGATCCACAGCGACCCGCGGCAGCTGGCCTACATCATGTACACCTCGGGCTCCACCGGCAGGCCAAAGGGGGTGGCCATTCGTCAGCAAGGTGTGATCCGGCTCGTCAACCAGCCGAATTACGTGGACATCGCGCCCGGCGACACGATCGCGCAGATCTCCAACGCCGCGTTCGATGCTTCCACGTTCGAGATATGGGGCGCGCTGATCAACGGCGCGCGGCTGGTCATTCTGTCGCGCGAGACGGTGCTGTCGCCGACGCTGTTTGCGCAGGCGTTGCGATCGCACCGCGTCACCACCCTGTTCCTCACCACGGCATTGTTCAACAAGGTCAGCATCGAGAAGCCCGCTGCATTTTCGACGCTGCGAAACGTGCTGTTCGGTGGCGAGGCGTGCGATGCGCAGCGGGTCATGGCGGTGATGAACGCCGGGCCGCCGGCACGCCTGGTGAACGTCTACGGTCCCACCGAAACCACCACCTTCGCCACCTATCACGTGGTGCGCGAGCAGGAAGACCGCGCGACGATTCCGATCGGCCGGCCCATCAGCGAGACGCAGGTGCTGCTGCTCGACGGCCACGGCCAACTCGTTCCTCCGGGCGTGACGGGCGAGATCCACATCGGTGGACTCGGCGTCGCAGCGGGCTATGTCGGGCGCCCCGATGAAACCCGCGCGCATTTCGTCGAGCACCCCTTCGAGCCGGACAGCGACGCGCGGCTCTACCGAACGGGGGACCATGCGCGCTGGCTGCCGGATGGCTCCATCGAGTTCCTGGGTCGCCACGACGACCAGGTCAAGATCCGCGGCTTTCGCATCGAGACCGCTGAAGTGACTGCCGCGCTGGCGACACACCCCGACATCCGGGCCTGCCACGTGATGGCGCGCCCCCAGCCTAACGGCGAGCTCGGCCTGACAGCCTATCTGGTGCGTGTGCCGTCCAGCGCGGGACCGCTCTCGATCCCGCAACTGCGCGGCTTTCTGTCCGAGCGCTTGCCGGGCTACATGATTCCGGCCTCGTACGTCGCTTTGGAATCCCTGCCGCTGACCATCAACGGCAAGATCGACGTGCGGGCTTTGCCGGATCCCGCCGCCGTTGGGGCCATCGAAGGCGCCGAACCGGCCGGTCCGCGCGACTCGACCGAGGCCACGATATGCCGGGTCTGGGCCGAAGTCCTGGGCGCCAAGAGCGTCGGTCTGGACGACAACTTCTTCGAGATCGGTGGCCATTCGCTGTTGGCCGCCAGGATGTTTGCAAGGCTCGATGAAGAGTTCGGGCGGCCGCTGCCCCTGGGCGTGCTGTTCTCCGCTCCGACGGTGCGCCAGCTGGCCGAGCGCTTTCGTGATCCCGGCACTCACGCTGCGGAAGCGGCGCGGGCCCTCGTGCCTCTTCAAAGCCACGGCAGCCGACCCGCGCTGTACATCGTGCCCGGCGTGTTCGGCAACGTGGTCGGGTATGCCGACCTGGTGCGGGCCTTGGGCCGCGACCAACCCGTGTACGGACTGCAGTCCATCGGACTCAACGGACAGGCCGCACCGTTGCACTCGATGCAAGCCATCGCGCAGCACCACGTTGCGGAGATTCGCGCCCACCAGCCCGACGGGCCCTACGCCATCGTCGGCGTGTGTTTTGGTGCGACGGTTGCCTTTGAAGTCTCCAGGCAGCTGCTCGCACAAGGGCAACCCGTCGCCTACCTTGGCCTGATAGCCCCGACCTCGCGCGAGGGCCAGCCGGCGCAGGCCACTGTCTCGCGCGCGCCCCGCTCGATTCAAAGATCCGTTGCCTTCGGTCAGCTGCTCGTCGGTCGCCTGCGCGCCTACGCGCTCGACATGCGAGACCTGGGTGCCATGGGCCGGCTGCGCTACCTCGCCAACAAGCTTCGTTCTCTCGCCAAAGGCGCCGCCAGCCGCAATGCCTTCAAAGGGGCCGCACGCGAACTGAATCAACTGGAGGTCTACCGCGCCAACATCCACGCGCTCGACTCATATCGACGACTGCCGCTGGTCGGCAATCTGACCACGCTGGATGTCTTTGAATCCGAAGCCACCGTGCAGCGTGGCCATCGAGACCTGATCGACTGGCGCGCGCACTGGCAGGGCCCAATCTGCCAGCACATGGTGCCTGGCGACGACTCCGGCGACATGATCAGCGGCAGCAATGCCGCCTTGATCGGCGGCAAGCTTGCCGAGCGGCTGAAGGCCGCCTTCGACGGCTCAGCGGGTCGCCGCGGCGGCTGATTCGCGCGACTTCGGGCGACCGGTGACCACGTGGTCGCGACCGCCCGCCTTGGCGGCATACCGCGCGGCGCTTCAGGCCGCGCGCTGCAATGCCGCCGCGCGCGAGGTGCCAGGCATGTCGTTGGCGTCGACGCCGCGAATGAAACACTCGAGCACCGGGTTGACCAGCCAACCGTGGGTCACGGGTGCCATGTGGCCGGCGTCAACCCGATGGCGGCGCGCCTGCGGCAGCGCGTCGGCCAGCACGTCGAGCACATCGCGCGGCGGGCGCGGGCCGGTGGTACCTGAAAACAGGCATACCGGCGCGCTGATGCAACGGTAGGCATCGACGCTCGATTTTTCTTGCAACACCGCCGCGAAGTCGAACAGCGTCTTGGGCACCAGCCCGGCCAAGCTCATCTGCAGCGAGCGTGGCAGCTGGGCGAACGAACCGGCGCCCGACCAGTAGTCGATGAAGTGCTGCGCACCGAGCAGAGCCTCGCCGCGGTCGGTGCAGCGCTGCAGCTCGTCGCGCACCGCCTCCAACTCGACGCGGCCACGGTGTCCCGGCGGCAGCAGGTGCGCCGCCACCGGCTCGTACAGCGCCAGGCTGTGCAGTCGGTGCGGCTTCCAGCATGCGAGCTGCAACGCCACCGCGGCGCCATACGAGTGGCCCACCAAATGAAAATTCTCGCCCGGCAGCAGCGCCACCTGCAGCACGCTCTCGATCAGACGCACCTCATGGTGCAGCGTGAACGATTGGCCGGGCGGTGGCATCGGCGAGGCACCGTAGCCGTGCAGGTCGATCGCGATCAAGCGATGGCTGCGCCGCATGCGTTCGACCAGCGAGCGCCACTGGCCCTTGGAGCCCATCGAGCTGTGCAGCAGCACCACGGGCCGGCCGCGGCCCTCGATGTGAAAGCCGACCCGGCTGTCGAGCAGGGTTACAGAAGTCGGTGGCAGCATCGCATCCTCTCGGGGTCCCATGTTCTTCAGGAGGGCACCCCGACGACATCGATCGCGCCCCGCGCCGCAACGTACGCAGCCGCCGCCGGCGCGGACGCATCCGATGCCGCTTCAACGCAAGCGGCTGCACAAGACCTCGAATCCAATTGGGAACCCCCTGAGATCGACGTGGCACTGGCGTCCACGTTGCGTCAGCGGCGATTACACGGGCTCGGCTCGCTTTCGACTAGACGCACGATCCGCAGTTAGGACCTGCGCCAATGCGTGTCCGGATCCGCGCGCATCCTGCGTTAGCGTGCGGCCCCGCTCAAGGGCGCAACGCTCACGAGCGCACGGCAGGCACCAGATCGAGCGCGATCTTGTGCACGCCGCGCAGCAGCTCCACGCGCACGCTGCGGCCGATGCGCTCACCACCGAGCACGCGGTACAGCGTGTCGACGTCCTTGATCGCCGCGCCGTCGACCGTGACGATGCGGTCGCCCGCCTTCAGCCCCGCCTGATCGGCCGGGCCACCAGCCAGCACTTCGTCGACACCGACCGCCCCGCCCTCCTGCAGCCGGTGGTGCAGCGCGGTGCGCCGCGGCAGCGCCACCGTCTGCGCGACGATGCCGAGCCACGCGCGGCGTACGCGGCCGTGGCGCAACAGCTCGCTGACCACCCAGCGCGCAGTGTCCGAAGGCACCGAGAAGCACAGCGACTGCGCGCCTGCGATGATCGCGGTGTTGATGCCGACCACCTGCGCCCGCGTGTCGAGCAGCGGGCCGCCGGAGTTGCCCGGGTTCAGGCTGGCGTCGGTCTGGATCACGCCCTCGATCAGGCGGCCGTTGCGCGCTCGCAGGCTGCGGCCGAGCGCCGACACGACGCCGGTGGTCACCGTGTGCGACAGGCCCTGCGGGTTGCCGATCGCGATCACCACCTGGCCGACACGCAGGTGCTTCGATTCGCCGAGCTCCAGGTGCTGCAGCGGCGCCACGCTGCCGATGCGCAGCAAGGCCAGGTCGGTGTCGACATCGGCGCCGACACGCTGCGCCGCGTGTTCGCTGCCGTCGTCGAGCGTGGCCGTGATGGCGTCGCCGGCGTCGGCGACGTGGCTGTTGGTCAGCAGGTAGCCGTCGGGCGTGATCAGGAAGCCCGAGCCCGCGCCCTCGGCCACGCGCGAGCCGCGGCGCGCGCGCATGCGCAGCGACACCACGCCGCCGCGCGCACGCTCCAGGGTCTGCACCACCGCGCGCGAGTAGGCGTCGAGCAGCTCGATGTCGTCGGCGATGCCGTTGTCGACGTCGTCTCGCTTCACAGCCCGATCCATCCGTGTCGCAGCCCTTCGCTCACCGCTTCGGCCCGGGTGGCCGCGCCCACCTTGTTGAGAATCTGCCCAACGTGGTACTTGGCGGTGTGCGCCGAGATGCCGAGCACGCCGCCGATGTCGCGGTTGGACAGCCCTTTGCCGAGCAGCTCGAACACCTCGATCTCGCGCGGCGTCAGCGGCTCGTGCTCGGACGCATCGATCCGCCACGGCAGCTCGCGCACCGACAGCCCTTGGAGCACCGCGGCCACGGCCGCACGCAGCCGGTTCGCACCGACTCCGGCCGACAACTGCGCACTCGCGCCGCCGGCGCCGCGCACGGTGATCTCGTCGTCGACCAGCACCCACGCGTCGGCGTCGTCGTCGACCTCACCGATGGCCACGCGCCAGTCGTCGGCGCGCAGTGCCGCGGCCACGCCGTCGGCGAGCAGGGGCGACGCACTGACGATCACGATGCGCGGCATGTGTTTCTCAGCCGCACCGCGAATGCGGCCGCTCGGCCACCTGCACCGACACTCTGTGCGCGTGGCCGCCGCGCGCAACGTCGACGTCGACCTGCGCGCCCGGCTGCAAACGCTCACGCAGCCCTTCCAGGCTGCCCACCGGCTGGCCACCGAGCGTGACGATCACGTCGCCGACCAGCAGGCCCGCGCGCGCCGCCGGACCATCGTCGGCCACCGAGCTGACAAGCAAGCCATCGACGCCCACACCGTCACGCATCGCGCGCACCGGCTGTGCGGCGATGCCGAGGTAGCCCTGTTGCACGCGGCCGTGCGTCAGCAACTGCTCGACCACGCGCTCGATCGTCGCGAGCGGCAGCACCACGCCATGGTGACGCGAGAAGGCCTGGCTCGCCACGCCCAGCACACGCCCCGACGCATCGCCCACCGCGGCACCGGCCAGCCCCGGGTACAAGCCGCCGTCGAGCCGGATCAAGCGCTCGACGCGGCCACCGCGCCAGGTGCGCCACGGCCCGGCCACGGCGCCGACGTGGCCGAAGCTCGCCTGCAGCGCACCCGAAGGTTCGCGGCCGACCGCGAACACCACATCGCCGACCCGCACCGCGACGTCGGGTTCGCGCTCGACCCCCGGCACGCCGCGCGCGGCAAACGCCACCACCGCCAAATCGGTGCCGGGATCGATGCCGCGCAGCGTGCCGTCGACCTGTTCGCCATCGGGCAAGACCACGGCCACGGAGCCGGCGCGCCACAGCGCCGAGGCGCTGCCCGCCGCGACGCCGGGGCGCACCACCAGCGCGGCACTGCGCTGGCGACGCGTGGCAAAGCCGACCACCGACGCAGCCACGCGCTCGACGGCATCAGCCAATTGCAAGGGTTCGTGATCGCTGTTCATTGGCAGGTTCCGATTCGTCCGAAGGAACCCATCGTGCGTGCTGCGACGGGTGCGCGCCTCCGCCAACCGGATTGGCCGGCCCTGCCCGTTCGGGCAGGACGACTCGCATCAGATGGGGGTGCACCGGCGCTCGACAAGGTCCGCGCGGTGCGTCACGACACGCCGTCAGCCGGCAGACTCGCGCACCATCATCACGCTGTCGTAGGGCCGTCCGTCCGGGCCCCGCATGTAGCCCCGCACGATGCCCGCCTCGCCGTAGCCGAAGCGTTGATACAGGCGCTGCGCCGGGCTGCCGCAGCGCGTGTTCAGCAGCAGCAGCGAGCGGCCGCGTTGCCGTGCCAGTGCATGCAACGCCGTCAGCAGCAGGGCGCCGATGCCGCAACCGCGGCGATCGCTGGCCACGCAGATCTTCTGCAATTCGGCGCGGTGCCGTGTGGCAGGCAGCGCCGCACAAACCAGCTGCCCCGTACCCACCACGCGGCCGCCGTCGAAGGCCGCCAGCAACACCCGGGTGCCGGCCTGCAGATCGGGGCGCAGCGACAGCCAGTAGTCGCGAGCCAGGTCATGCGCGAGTGGCGGCAGGAAGCCGAGCAACGCGCCACCGTCCACCGTGTCACGCAGCAACTCGACGAATGACGGCAGCAGCTCGCACTCGAGCTCGCGCGCCGCGACTTCGCGGATCAGCGGCGCCGCGCTGGCCGCGGTGTCCGCGTGCAGCGCCATGCGCAGCGAATCGTCTTTCTCGCTCATCTCATCTGCCTGTGCTGGTCTCTCGGGAGAGGTTCCACGTTACCGCGGCTGCGCAGCGGCCATGGCGCGACACAGCGGCGCCGCACATTTCAAACGTAGCAATTCACGCCACGACGCTCGTCCGTTTGCGCCGCGTGCGAACGTGTTACCCGACATGGACCCCACCACGCGGCTCGACCGCGCCAAGCCATGCGCTGGCTGATCGCTGCCTCGCTAAGGCGATTCGTTGCGCTGGCCGCGCTGGCCAGTCTGCTGCTCAACCTGGCGCTGCTGGTGCCCTCGCTGTACACGCTGCAGGTGTTCGACCGCGTGTTCGCCAGTCGCAGCATCGAGACGCTGCTGATGCTGTCGGCCTTGACCCTGCTGGCGCTCACCTTCGGCTATTGCATGGACGTGGTGCGCGCCCAGGCATTGGCCGCTGCCGGCCGCGTGCTGATGGAGCGGCTCTCGTCGCCGGCGCTGGAGCACGCGTTGCAACGCGCGGCCGGTGGACGCGCCCGCGGTGCCGTGGAGCGGGTGCGCGACGTCGCGGTGCTCAACCAGTTTCTCGGCAGCACCGGCGTGCGCGCCCTCTTCGATGCACCGTGGCTGCCGATCTATCTGGGCGTCATTGGACTGATGCATCCATGGCTCGGCATCACCGCCGCGCTCGGCGCCGCCGCGTTGACGGCGATCGCGGTGGCCACCGAGCGTCTGACCCGCAGCGACTCCGACGCATTGCAGCGCCACTCGCGCAGCGTCGGGCGCCACGCGGAATCGTTGGTGCGCCAGGCCGAGGTGTTCGTCGGCCTGGGCATGGTCGCCAACGCGGTGAGCGCATGGCGCGGGCAGCACAGCCGCTGGCTCGACGAACAGGCGCGCCTGGGCACCACCACCGCGCGCCTGTCGGCGTTGGCGCGCGCGGCCCGCCAGGGCGTGCAGATGAGCGTACTGGGTGTCGGCGCGTGGCTGGTCGTCGGTGCCGACGCGTCGCCGGGCATCATGGTCGCCGCGACGATCCTGCTCGGGCGCGCGCTGCAGCCGGTGGAGCAGCTGATCACCGGTTGGAAGCAATTGCTCGACGCGCGCGGTGCCTGGCGACGCCTGTGCGAGCCCGGCACCGCGGTGCCCGCCGCACCGACGCTCAAGCTGCCCGCACCGACGGGTCGGCTGGCGGTCGAACGCGTCGTGTTCGGCCATGAAGCGTCGCGTCCGGCGTTGATCAAGGGCGTGTCATTCACGCTCGGCGCCGGCGAGAGCTTGGGCATCGTCGGCAGCAGCGGTTGCGGCAAGACGACGCTGGCTCGCTTGCTGCTCGGCCTGTGGACGCCGCGCAGCGGCACGGTGCGCCTGGACGACGCCGACATCGCGCAGTGGAACCGCAACGATCTGGGCGTGCACCTCGGGTACCTGCCGCAGGAGGCGTCGTTCTTCGATGCCACGGTGGCCCAGAACATCGCGCGGCTGGGCGCAGTGGATGACGAACAGGTGATTCGCGCCGCGCAGCTCGCGCACGCGCACGACATGATCCTGCGGCTGCCGCAGGGCTACGACACGATGCTGGGCGACGCCGGTGTCGCGCTGTCGGGCGGCCAACGCCAGCGCATCGCACTGGCGCGCGCGCTGTATGGGCAGCCGCGTCTGGTGGTGCTCGACGAGCCCGATGCGCACCTCGACGCCGAAGGCGAGGCCGCGTTGAAGGCCGCGCTGCACGCGCTCAAGGCGACGGGTACGACGGTCGTCGTGGTCGGCCACCGCGCCGGCCTGATGGCACAGCTCGACACCATCGCCGTGATGAAAGACGGCGCGCTGCAATCGATCGGGCCAGCCGCCGCGATGCTGGCGGGCTGGCGCGCCCGCAACGTGCATTCGCTGCCCGCGGCGCGCAATGAAGCCAGGGGCGCTGCGGCATGAGCGCCGCAGGCACGGGGGCGCGCCAATGAGCGGACACGTCACCGTGCACGAAGGCGCGTTGGGCGGGCTGCTGCTGTCGTCCGCCGCCGATCGCTCGCAGCGGCGCGCGCTGCGGCGCCAGTGGCGCGCACTGGTCTGGCCGCTCGCGGTGACCATCTTGCTGCTCGCGGCCTGGAGCATCAGCGCGCCACTGGCCGGTGCGGTGGTCGCGCCGGCGCAGCTGAAGGTGCAGACCAAGCGCAAGACCGTGCAGCATCAGGAAGGCGGCATCGTGCGCGCCATCCTGGTCAAGGACGGGCAGCGCGTGCACGCCGGTGATGCGCTGCTGGTGGTCGGCGACCTGCGT
>JBIODO010000144.1:0-9310 GCA_044445225.1 Burkholderiales bacterium | reverse complement strand
TGATCGACGACCACGGCCGCCCGACGCAGGACCCGCGCTACTCGGTGATCGAGCCGTTCGGCGCCATCCTCGCCTTCGGCGCGCACAAGGGCTACGGCATGGCGGTGCTGTGCGAGCTGCTGGGCGGCGCGCTGGCCGCAGCCGCCACGCAGCACACGCACGACAGCAGCAAGAAGCGCGTGCTCAACGGCATGCTCACCGTGCTGATCGACGCCAACAAGATCGCCGATCGCGCCGCCTACGAAACCGAGGCGCTGACCTTCGTCGACTGGGTCACCGCATCGCCGCCGCGCGAGGGCTTCGACCGCGTGCGGCTGGCCGGCGAACCCGAGCGCGAGTCGCGCGCCAAGCGCATGAAGGCCGGCGTGCCGGTGGACGGCACGACCTGGCAGGAGATTCTCACCGCGGCCAAGAAACTCGGCGTCGATCCGCAAAGCGTGCACGCCGAAGCGGGCCTGGCCTGACGCCGCGTGCAGGCCCGCGATGCGGCCGCATCGGGGGCCCGAACACAGGTCCGAATCCGGCCAGTCGATGCCGGCGCGGCACGCGATGATGCCGCCATGACGAAATCGAGCGCACTGACCACGTTGTCGTGGTGCAACCTGGCCGCGCAGTCGGCCGAGCAGATCAGCCTTGCCGCGGTGCCGATCGTCGCGGTGATGGTGCTGCAGGCCGGCCCCGGCGAGATCGGCCTGCTGACCAGCGTGCAGACGCTGCCGTTTCTGCTGTTGTCGATCCCGCTGGGCGTGCTGGCCGATCGCTGGTCGCGCTCGCGGCTGATGGCGCTGGCCGAAGGCGTGCGCGCGGCGTCGTTGCTGGCGTTGCTGTGGGTCGTCAGCGGCGGCTCGCTGTCGCTGGCGGCGCTGGCCGCGCTCGGTTTCATCGGCGCCGCTGGCACCGTGGGCTTCAGCGTCGCGGCCCCGGCTCTGGTGCCCTCGCTGGTCGCCAACGACGCGCTGGCACGCGCCAATGCGCGGCTCGAGCTGGCACGCAGCGCCGCGTTCGCGGCCGGCCCGGCGTTGGCCGGCGCGCTGGTGGCGTGGGCCGGCGCGAGCATGGCGTTCGTGTGCGCCACCGCGCTGTCGACGCTGGCGACGCTGCTGTTGCTGCGCATCCCCGCGTCGCCGCGCGCTGCGGGGCCATCACGCCACGTGCTTGACGAGTTGCGCCACGGTGCCGGCCTGGTCTGGCGCAACCCGTTGCTGCGCCCGGTGATGTGGACCGCGGTGGTGTGGAACCTCGCATGGTTCGTGCTGCAGGCGGCATACGTGCCGTATGCGATGCGGCGCCTGGGCCTTGCCGCCGACACCGTGGGCCTGACACTCGGCTGCTACGGCGCGGGCATGCTGATCGGCGCGACGCTCGCCACGCGGGTGACGCGCGCGCTGTCGTTCGGCACTGCGGTGTTGCTCGGCCCGTTGATGTCGGTGGCCGCCGCGTGCGCGATGTTGGCCACGCTGTGGTGGCCCACCGCATGGCTGGCGGCGTTGTCGTTCGTGCTGTTCGGCGCCGGCCCGCTGGTGTGGACGGTCACCACCACCACGCTGCGCCAGACGCTGGTGCCCACGCGGGTGCTGGGCCAGGTGTCGGCGATCTTCCTCACCGTCAACGCCGGCGCGCGGCCGCTCGGCGCCGCGCTCGGCGGCGTGGGCGGCAGCGTGTGGGGCGAGCCGGCGTGCATCGCGCTGGCGGCCGCGGGCTTCGTGCTGCAGGCGCTGCTGATCAGCGGCTCGCCGGTGCGCGTGCTGCGCAGCCTGCCCGCGCCCGCGGCGTCGTAACGCAGGCGATCAGGTCGAGCGGCCCTGGCCGCGCGCCGCCAGGCAACCGGCGATGCGCCACGAGCGGTCGGCCTGGCGCTCGAGCTCGTACACCACCATCCAGGGCGCGCCGGCTTCGTCGGCCATCTGCACGCGCTGGATCAGCTTGCCGTCGATCCACTCGGGCTGCAGAAAGCTCACCGACGCCGGCCGATACACCACCGGGTACGACTGGCGCACCATCGCCAGAAAACGATCGGGGTTGACGAACATGGCCTGGATCGCCGGCGCCGCCAGCGAGAACGCCTTGTCGGCATCGTCGCTGGCAAACGCGGCCAGCTGCGCCTCGACCAGCGCGCGCACCGCCCTGGCGTCGCTGGCCGACACCTCGTCGGCGGCGCGCAGCGGCGTGGCTGCGGCGCAGGCCGCCAACGCGGCCAGCATCACAAAACGTCGATTCATCGTGGCCCCCACAAGCGCGACGTCAGCGCATCTTGCAGCAGCGGCGAGATCAGCGCCACGCGCGCCACAGAAACCCCAAACCACCGCACACCACCACCGCTTCCATGAGCCTCAGGTGCAGCCGTTGCGGCATGCGCGCCAGGATCGCCCGGGCGACGAATGCGCCCGGCGCCGCGCACAGACCCACGAGCACGCCGGTGACGGCCAGCGACGCGTCGAGCCGCGACGCGCCACCGAACAGCAGCACCTTGGCCAGGCTCATCACGGTGGAGATCACCGCATCGGTGGCGATCAACGCGGCGCCCTGCACGCCGGCAGCCATCAACATCGAGATCAGGATCACGCCGGTGCCGGTCATGCCGCCTTCGATGATGCCGAACACGCCGCCGGCGACCACCTCGCCGCCGGAGCCCAAACGCATGTTCGAGTGCTGCAGCCAACGCCGTAGAGGCATGCTGGCCAGCAGAAACACACCCAGCAGCAGCGCGATCCAGCGCGCATCGAGGCGCGTGTAGCCCCATGCGCCGAGCAGGCATGCGGGCAACCCGAGCAGCCACATGCGGCGCACGTGCGGCCACTGGATGTCGCGCCGAAATGCCGCGACGCGACTGGCGTTGTTGATCATCATCGCCACCGCCATCACCGGCACGATCGGCGCCACGCCGATCACCGGCGCCAGCGCGATCGGCAGCACGAGCCCGGTGCCGTAGCCGGCCAGGCCGCCGAGCACCGCCGCGAGGAACGCCACCACACCGACACCGAGCCATTGCAGCAGCGGCGCTTGCACGAGCGGGTTGAGCACGTCCATCGGGTCGAGGGGTGTTTTCGACGACCGCGCATTGTGGAGGCTGCCGCCGCGCGGCCTAGAATGAATTGCGACTGCGTTCCGGAGGTGCGCCATGGGTCATTGGCGAGCGATGCGTGCAACCGCGCTGGCAGCTGCGGTGCTGATGGGCGGCGCACCCGTGCACGCGGTGCTGCCGTTGATCGCCGGCTTGGGCAAGCAGATCGTGCAGCACATGCTGATCGACGGCGTCAAATCGCAGCTCATGGGCTCGCTCTCGGGCATGGGTTGCAAAGGCGCGGCGCTGGCCTCGGTGCTGGCAGGTGGCAAAGGCGCACTCATGCCGAGCTTGCCCGGCGCAGCGATGCCGCCAGGGATGCCCAGCGGCATGTCGATGCCTGCGGGCATGCCGATGCCGGGCGCGCTGCCGGGTGCCGGCGAAGCAAGGTCGATCCCGGCGGCACGCGGCGGCGTCGGCATCCTCAACGCGCCGCCGGGCACCGACCCGCGCACGATGGACATGTCGCAACTGATGGCGATGGCGCAGCAGCAGATGGGCGGCCGCGGCATGGCCACGATGACGCCCGAGCAGATGGCGCAGGTCAACGCCAGCATGGCGGCCATGCAGCAGGCGATGGCACAGCCGCTGTCGCGCAGCGAGACGCTCGAGGTGTTCGACGAGCTCGCCGCGCTCGGCGTGATGACGCCGGCGATGCAATCGGAGGTGCATGATTGCGTGACGCTGGCCCCGCCGTCGGCGACCGCTTCGCTGGGCATGAGCGGCGCGATGGTCAAGAACATGATGCTGCCGCAGTTGCGGGCGGCGCACGAACGGATGGCCAACCTGCAACCCGAAGAGCGCGAGCAGCTTGCCAACGAGATCGCGCAGGCGATGAAGGACGCGTCGCCCGCGGACCGCAAGGCGTTTCAAGAGGGCTTCGGTACGGGCTTTTTTCCGCCCGACGTGGTGAGTGCGGTGAAGGCCCAGTTGCGCTGATGACCATCAAGCGGCCAACCAATGACCTCAGGCGGCCGGCATCGGACTGACGAACCGAAAAGAACCCGATGGCCCCGGTGATCGACGTGCACACGCACATGCTGACCCAGGAGTACGTGTCGCTGCTCGAGCAGCACGGCGGCCCGGCCTACACGCTGAAGGCGGTGGCCGGCGGCCTGCGCGCGATCCACCTGCACGACGCACCGTTCATGACGCCGGTGCCCGAGATGTTCGACTACCCGGCGCGCATCCGGATGATGGACACCGTGGGCATCGACGTCTCGGTGCTGTCGCTGTCGTGCCCCAACGTGTATTGGGGCAGCCCCGAGGTCAGCCTGCAGGCCGCGCGCATCATGAACGACGACATGGCCGCCGCGCGCGAGCGCCACCGCGGCCGCATCGAGTACCTGTGCTCGCTGCCGTGGCAGCACGCCGAGCTCGCGCTCGCCGAGTTGAAGCGCGCCACCGCGCACGGCGCCTCGGGCGTGATGGTGCTGGCCAACATCGACGGCCAGCCGCTTACCGCGCCGCAGTTCGCGCCGGTGTGGCAGGCGATCGATGCGTTGAGCCTGCCTGTGCTGATCCACCCCACCGCGCCGCCGGGCGTGCAGGCGATGCAGATGCACGAGTTCCAGCTCACGGCGTCGATCGGCTTCACGTTCGACACCACGCTGGCGGTGAGCCGCATGTTGTACGACGGCTTCTTCGATCGCTACACGAGGCTGAAGATCATCGCGTCGCACGGTGCCGGCGCGCTGCCGTATCTGCTCGGCCGGCTCGACCAGTGCTTTCGCAACATCCCGGCGTGCCGCACCAAGACGCAGAGCGCGCCGTCGAGCTACATGGGGCGCGTGTTCGCCGACAGCGTGGTGTTCACGCAGCAGGCGCTCGACCTGTGCCTCGAAACGTTCGGCGACGACCAGGTGCTGTTCGGCTCGGACTACCCGCACACCATCGGCGATCCGGTGGGTTGCCTGGCGAGAGTGAACTCGCTGTTCGGTGCACGGCGCGAGAAGGTGCGCGGCGGCAACGCACTGCGCATCTTCAAGTTCTGACGCTCCATTGCACACAACACACAGGAGACTAAGCGGATGAAACGCCGCTCGCTGATGTTGGCCGCCGTGCCGATGGTCACTGCGCTGCCCGTGCGGGCGCAGGACAAGCCGCCGATGCGCATCCTGGTGGGCTTTCCGCCCGGCGGCTCGGCCGACATCGTGGCGCGGCTGCTCGCCGACAAGATGCGCGTCACGCTCGGCCAGAACGTGCTGGTCGACAACAAGCCGGGTGCCGCGGGGCGCGTCGCGCTGGGCGAGGTCAAACGCGCCGCGCCCGACGGCCAGACGCTGGTGCTCGCGCCGAGCGGTGCGCTGGTGGTGCTGCCGTGGCTGTACAAGAACCTCGGCTATGACCCGGTGCGCGACTTCACCCCGGTGGCGCGCGCGGTGACGTTCGACTTCGCGATCACGGCGGGGCCCGCCGCACCGAACGGCGATCTGAAAACGATCCTCGCGTGGATGAAGGACAACCCCGCCAAGGCCAACTTCGCCACGCCGGGCGCCGGCACGGTGCCCCACTTCACCGGCGTGCTGTTGAGCCAGGACGCCGCAGTGCCGATGACGCACGTGGCCTACAAAGGCGGCGCGCCGGCGATGAACGATCTGCTCAGCGGCCAGGTGCCGCTGATGGTCGACACGCCGCTGGAGACGATCGAACAGCACCGCGCCGGCAAGCTGCGCATCGTGGCGGTCACCGGCGAGGTCCGCATCCAGTCGCTGCCCGACGTGCCGACGCTGAAGGAGCAAGGCATCCAGATGACGGCCGACGCCTTCTTCGGCCTGTACGGCCCGGCGGGCATGGCACCCGACTTGACCGCGCGCATCAGCCGCGCGGTGGCGGACGCGCTGCGCCAGAGCGACGTGGCCGAGCGCATCTTCACGCTCGGCCTGGCGCCGGCGTACGGCAGCGGCGACGAACTCGCGGCCACGCAGGCGGCACACCTCAAGCGCTGGGAGGCGCCGATCAAGGCCTCGGGCTTCACCGCGGAGTGAGGCGACGACGCGCGAGTGGGGTGGACGCCACCAAAATACCTGCAGGACATCCACATGGCCTACGACTCAACGCAAGTGGCCCTCGAGGTTGCCAAGGTGGCGCTGCTGCCGGCAATCGGCTTCGTGGCGGGCTTCGCGGCACAGTGGGCGCTGCAGGCTCGCAAGTCCAGGGACGAACTGGTGCGCGCGCTTGCCGGGCAACGCGCAGAGGCCTTGTGCAAGCTGTGGGACATCACGACACTTCCGGCCGAGATCACGACACTCCAAAAGGATGCGAATTTGCCAGCCGCTGTCCGACAGCGGCTCGACGAGTCCATTCTCGAGTGGTACACAAAGCAGGCCGGCGCACTTTTCTTATCGTGGCATGCCACGCAGCTGCTGTTTCGTCTGCTCGATCTGTTGAGGTCGGACAACCCGCACAAGCCCGAACTTGAAACGGCCGTGTCGGGGCTGCGCACACGGCTCAAGCTCGACTGTGGAATCTATTCCGCGTCGGAGTCGCGGCGGCAGCTCATGCGGCCTCGGCCCGCACCGTGGCCGGCCGGCTTCCCGTCACGGTCCAACGCGCCACCGCCTTGATCCGAGGAGCAAACGCTCATGCGATTTTCGCTACCAGCTAAAATGGCAGAAGCCATATATTAGAGATGGCCACACAAGAATAAGACGGGCAGAACATAGGCAACTCGCATGGCCAATCTGACGCCTTCATCCCTGATGCTGGGCCTGCTGTTCGGCTCGATCGGGCTGGGGTTCTTCATCTACGGCAGAAAGCAAAGCGCGATCGTCCCCCTGCTCTGCGGTCTGGGCCTGATGGTGGTTCCCTACTTCATCACCAACGTGCTGCTTCTGTTCGCAGTGGGCGCTGCCTTGGTCGCCATCCCCTACTTTTTCAGGGTTTGACCGATGCCTCGCCGAACTCCACGAACACCGGCTGATGGTCCGACGCACGCGTGTGCAGGTCGACCTCGACCTTGCGCACGCGCGCAGCCAGCCCCGCGCTGACGAAGACGAAATCACAGGCCATCGGATCGTCCCCGTAGGTGGTGTCGAACAGGCGAAAGGTCGGCGCATGCGGGGCGCTGCCGCGGACGAGCGACCACGCATTGCGAAAGCCATGCGCGGCGTTGATCCCCTGCGAGGGCGATTCGATGGCCGCGATCGCGGCATCGCTGGCCACGGCGTTGAAGTCGCCGCACAGCACCGCGTGCGGCGTGTGGCGCTTGGGCTGGAACGGCGAGCCGTCGTCACCGGGCGGTGGCGGCGCGGCGGCCAGCGCGCAGGCCTCGTCGTGCAGCGCACCCAACGCGCGCGCCTGCGCCAGCCGCTGCGGCGCCGAGTAGTACTCCAGGTGCGTGGTCATCACGCGCACGGCACCCAGCAGCGGCGACAGCACAGTGACCACGGTGCACATGCGCGGCATCGATGGCGCGCCGCCCTCGGCCGGCCACGGCAGCGCATGGTGCTGCACACGCGCCACCGGCAGCCGCGTGGCCACCAGGTTGCCGAAACGCTGGCGGCGCCCGTCGGGCCGGAACTCGTCGACTGCGGCGCCGAAGAAACACTGGAAGCCCGGCAGCAGCGCGGCCAGTTGCGCCGGCTGGTCGCCTGGTGTGCCGGGCAGGCCGTCGAAGCCCTGCGCCACCTCCTGCAGGCACAGCACGTCGAAGTCGGCGATCGCCCGCGCGCCGTCGACGATGCGCTGCGGGCTCACGGTGCCGTCGAGGCCGCAACACCACTGCGTGTTCCAGGTGATGAGCTTCATCTCCACTTGCCTCCGGCCGGGCCTCGAATGCAGTATTCGCGCTGGCAACCGGGTGCGATGATCCCACTGCGACAACCATGCTCGACCTGCAACCGCTCAGCGACAGCTTCGGCGCCGAGATCCACGGCGTCGATCTGGCGCAGCCACTGCCGGATGCACTGTTCCGCGAAGTCGAGCGGTTGTTCTACGGCCACCAGGTGCTGGCGCTGCGCGCGCAAACGCTCACGCCGGCGCAGTTCGCCGCCTTCGCGCGCCGCATCGGGCCGCCGCAGCCGCATGTGATCGACCAGTTCCATCACCCCGAGGATGCCAACATCCTGATCCTGTCGAACGTCAAGGTCAACGGCGAGCCCACCGGCTTGCAGGACGCCGGTTCGTACTTTCACACCGACTACTCCTACCTGCAGGTGCCGGCGCGCGCGACGACGCTGTACTCGCGCGTGGTGCCCCAAGTCGGCGGCGACACGCTGTTCGCCAACCAGATCGCCGCCTACGACGATCTGAGCGCTGCGATGAAGCGTCGCATCGAGCCGCTGCGGGCGATCCACCACTACGGCAACCGCCACGACGTCGACGAGGCGAGCCGCACCGCGGCCTCGCCGCTCACCGACGGGCAGAAAGCCAAGATGCCGGTGATCACGCACCGCGTCGCGCGGCCGCATCCCGTCACCGGCCGCAAGGCGCTGTATGCGGTGTCGGGCAGTTCGTTCGGCATCGTCGGCATGCCCGACGACGAGGCGCGCGGCCTGCTCGACGAGCTGGCTGCCCACGCGACCCAGCCGATTTATCAGTTGCGCTTCAAGTACGGCGTCGGCGACGTCGTGGTGTGGGACAACGCCGCCTTGCTGCACTCGGCCACGCTCACCGACCCCGACGATGCGCGCACGCTGTGGCGCATCACGGTGCTGGAGTCGTCGGTGACCGCGGCTGCGCCCGATGTGTTGACGCCAGCGCAGTCCCGCATGTGATGGCCGCGGCCAACTCCGCCGCGCGACTCAGGGCACGAACCGGTAGCCGATGCCGGTTTCGGTGACCAGGTGCTTGGGCTGGGCCGGATCGTGTTCGATCTTCTTGCGCAGCTGGCCCATGTAGACGCGCAGGTAGTGCGTGTCGTGCGCATGGCCCGGCCCCCACACCGACTGCAGCAGTTGCCGGTGGGTGAGCACGCAATGCGGATGCGCCGCCATGTGGGTCAGCAAGCGGTATTCGATCGGCGTCACGTGCAGGTTTTCGCCATCCCGCTCGACGGTGCGGCGCGCCAGATCGACCTTCACGTCGCCGAACTCGACCGTGCTGCCGCCACCGTCCGGCAGCGCCGTGCTGCGGCGCAGATGCGCGCGCACGCGCGCCAGCAATTCGCCCACCGCGAATGGCTTGATCAGGTAGTCGTCGGCGCCGGCGTCGAGGGCCTCGATCTTGTCGGCCTCGTCGATGCGCGCCGACAGCACGAGGATGGGCATGTTCGACCAGCCGCGCAGTTCGCGGATCAGATCGACGCCG
>JBIODO010000143.1:0-9326 GCA_044445225.1 Burkholderiales bacterium | reverse complement strand
CCGCGGTAGAAGTCGGCCTCGTCCTGCAGCGGTTTGAGCACGGTTTCGATCTCCATGACGCGCTGCGCCGATAGGCGCATCGACGCGCGCACGGCCTCCAGTGCGGACTCGCGCGCCTTGTTGTGCGCCGCCTCGTTGGGATAGCGAGTCTTCAGGTTGCGATCGCGGCGCACGGCGTCGTTGTACGCCGCCTTTTCTTCGAACTCCTTGCGCTCTCGTGCTTCGCGCTCGGCGCGTTCCTCGGCGGTCAGCGTGCGTGGCACGACCTGCCGCAGCGAGCCGTCCTTGTTGAGCACACGCTGCTCGCGGTCGCTGCATTCGGCGATCGGGCGGTCGGCCGTGCGCGGCCTGCCCTTGTCGTCGACGCAGGTGTAGATGCCGACGCCGGCTGCACCGTTGTTCGCCTGCTGGGCTCGCGCGCCGCCATGGCCGCCAGCCAGCGCCGCCGCGATCAGCAGCAGCGCGCCCAGTGCGGCACCGCTGCGCGCGCGCTGCTGCGATGCTCAATGGTTGCCGACGCTGCAGGGCCAAGGTGCTCAAACTCCGAACCGATCTCGATAGGCCGCCACCGCGGCGGCGTGTGCCGCAAGCGTGCCGGCACCCGCGACGGAAAGATACTCCAACAGGTCAGCCAATGTAGCGACCGCCACGACCTGCATCCCCAGTTCCGCCATGACGTAGTGCACGGCCGAGTGCGGCTTGTCCACGCCGCCCTCGGCTGCACGTTCCTGGCGGTCCAACGCGATGGCCACCGCCACCGGCTGCGCACCGGCGCCGCGAATCCAGCCGGCCGATTCGCGCACCGAGGTACCGGCCGAGATCACGTCGTCGACGACGACCACGCGGCCGGCCAGCGGCGCGCCGACCAGCAAGCCACCTTCGCCGTGATCCTTGGCTTCCTTGCGGTTGTAGGCGAACGGCACGTTGCGGCCAAGCCGCGCCAGCTCGATGGCCACCGCGGCGGCCAGCGCGATGCCCTTGTAGGCGGGGCCGAACAGCATGTCGAATTCGAGCCCCGAGTCGAGCAGGCGGCGTGCATAGAATGAAGCCAGCCGGCCGAGCTTGGCGCCGTCGTCGAAGCCGCCCGCGTTGAAGAAGTACGGCGACAAGCGTCCGGCCTTGGTCTTGAACTCGCCGAAGCGCAGCGCGCCAACATCGACCGAGAAGCGCACGAACTCCAGCGCCATTGCGTCGGGTGCGTGAGAGCGAATGGGGTTGTTCATGCCGGAGTCGCTGTGGGTTTTCGCCTCGTCACGCTCAACCTGAACGGCATCCGGTCGGCCGCCAACAAGGGCTTCCTGGCGTGGGCTGAAAAGGCGGGCGCCGATTGTATGTGCGTGCAGGAGATCAAGGCGCAGGCCACCGACGTGGCGGGGCGTTTCGAGCGCATCGGCACGCTCAGGGGCCACTTCCACTACGCGCAAAGAAGAGGCTATTCCGGTGTCGGCGTGTACGCGCGCAAGAAGCCGAGCGAGCTGATCGTCGGCCTGCGCAACCGTGAATTCGACGCCGAGGGTCGATATGTCGAAGCGCGCTTCGACAACGCGCGACGGCACTTCAGTGTCATCAGCTGCTACTTCCCCAGCGGCAGCGCGGGCGAGCACCGCCAGTTGGCCAAATACCGTTTCCTCGACGTGATCTACCCGCACCTGCTGCGGCTGAAGAAGGAGCGCGAGTTCATCCTGGTGGGCGACATCAACATCGCGCACCAGGAGATCGACCTCAAGAACTGGAAGAGCAATCAGAAGAACTCCGGCTTCCTGCCCAAGGAGCGTGCCTGGCTGACCAAGCTGTTCGATCGAGCCGGGCTGGTCGACGTGTTTCGCCGCCTGAACGGCAAACCGGAGCAATACACCTGGTGGAGCAACCGCGGCCAGGCGCGGGCCAACAACGTGGGCTGGCGACTCGACTACCACCTGGCCACGCCCGGTGTGGCCGCCAAGGCCAGGCGCGAGGCCATCTACCTGGACCAGCGCTTCTCAGACCACGCGCCGGTGACAGTCGATTACGACTTCGCACTCTAGACACGCGGCCGCCGCGTGATCGATGCGCGTGAATCGATCACTGGCGCCACGATCGTTACGCTGTAACGACGGTCAATGCCGTCGTGCTCGGATCAGACTTCTGCTCAAGCGCGAGGCCAAGCACTTCGCGCAACCAGTCTGCCGGGAGCACCCATGTTCACGCGCTCGACGTTGCTAACGCTTGCTGCCATCGTGTTGCTCGCATGGGGGTCGTGCGCAGCGGCCGAAGCGTTCGACCCGAACGCGGCGCTGCCCGGACCGACGGTGCCGCAAAGATCGCTGTCATCGAGCTATGCGCTGCGCGGCGACGTCGTGTCGCTGCGCAGCGTCGGGTACGGCGCGATCGAGCCGTGGCAGCACGCCTCCAGCGCATTGCGGGTGGAGCCCGCGGCGTCGCGGCCCGACAGCCCCACCGTCGGCGCCACTCGCGCGGGCGGCAGACTCAACTTCAGTCCCACGCCCGACGATGAGCGGGCCGGCAGCAGTGCGTCGATCACGCTGGGCCGACTCAATCTGAACGAGCCGCGCAACGGCGTGGCGCTGGGCGGCACACCGCAGGCCGACCTCGATCGCGAGCTCGCCCAGCTGCGCGACAGCGTCAACCGGGTGCGCCTGGTGCCGCAGGTGTCGCTGGGCATGCGCGTGAAGTTCTGAGCGCGGCGCCGACGACGCCCATCAGCCCGGCGCGCGCTGCAGCCGTCGCTTGAGTTGCGCCAGCAACCCGCCCGCCTCAACGAGCTGCAGCAGGAATGCCGGTATCGGCTCGCAACTGAACAGCGGCCCGCGATCGGCGAGATCGCGCCCAGAGGCGTCGGCAACGCAGCGCACGACGCCGCGCTGCAGATCGAATGACACGCTTTCGCCATCGGCGATCCCCAGCGCATCGCGGCAGGTGAGCAGCGGCAGCCCGACGTTGAACGCGTTGCGATAGAACAGACCGCCGAATGACGGCGCGATCACCGCGGCGATGCCCAGATGCACCAGCGCCGAGGCGGCCTGCTCGCGCGACGAGCCGATGCCGAAGTTGGCGCCCGCGACGATCACGTCGCCGGGTCGCGCCTCGAGCGCAAATTGAGGCCGCAACAACTCCAGGCAATGTCGGGCGATGACCTCGGGGCTGTACTTCATCCAGCGGCCCGGCGCCAGCGCGTCGGTGTCGACGTCGGCCGGCAGGCGCCACACGCGATGGCCGGCGGCCGCGGCTGTGCCCGCGCTGCGGCGTCCCCGCAGCAGCAGCCCGGCGCCACCTTCAGATTTGTCCATCAGCGCACGCCCTCCACGTCGGCATCCCACAGCACTTCGCGCGGGTCGGTGATGCGGCCGCGCAGCGCGGAGGCGGCCACGGTGTAGGGCGAGGCGAGGAAGACGCGGGCGCTGTCGGGGCCGAGGCGCCCTTTGGAGTTGCGCGCGATCGAGCTGATGACCGTGCTGTCTTCGGGCACGACGCTGCCGCCGTGGCCGGCACACAACCCGCACGAGGCCGGCAGGATCTCGGCGCCCGCCTCCTGCAGGCGGCGCAGGATGCCTTCGGATTCGGCCACCTCGCGTTCGTGCACGCTGGCCGGCGCCACCAGCAGGCGCACCCGCGCATCGACGCGGTAGCCGGCCAGCACTCGCGCCGCGGCACGCAGATCGTCGAGCTTGGCGCCGGTGCAGGCGCCGATGTGGGCGATCTGGATCGCCGTGGGTTCGATGTCGGCCACGTCACGCGCATGCGCAGGGCTGTGCGGCAGCGCAATTTGCGGGGCCAGCGTCGAGGCATCGAAGTTGTGGCGCACGCCCGGCGCGTCTTCGTCACTGCGCCAGCCGTCGAGCTCGACATCGCGCACGCCGGCTTGCCACAGCCAGGTGCGTGTTTCGTGGTCGGGTGCGATCAGCCCGGTTTGCGCGCCCAGCTCGGCGCTCATGTTGGCGAGCGTCATGCGCTCGTTCATCGACAGCGCCGACACCGCCTCGCCGCAATACTCGATGGCCTGATGGTGGCCGACGTTGACGCCGAAGCGGCCGATCATCGCCAGCATCATGTCCTTGGCCGTGACGCCGAGCTCCAGCCGTCCGCTCCAGCGCATGAACACCGTCTGTGGCACCTGCACCCAGACCTCGCCGCTGACCAGCACGCCCAGCATTTCGGTGCTGCCGATGCCGAGCATGTAGGTGCCAAAGGCGCCTGCAGTCGACGCGTGCGAGTCGCCACCCACGCACAGCATGCCCGGGCGGAGGTGGCCGTTTTGCGGCAGCACCACGTGCGAGATGCCGATGCTGTCATAGACATGAGGCAGTGCCTGCTCGCGCGCCCAATCGCGCGCGATGCGCACGATGCGCCGCGCATCCTCGTCTGCCGCGGGCACGTAGTGGTCGATCACCAGCACGACACGGTCGCGGTCCCAGATCGGCGCGCCGAGCTCTGCCAACATCGGCTTCAAGCGGCGCGGGCCGCCGGAATCGTGGAACACCGCCAAGTCGACCCGGCAGGTGACGAACTCGCCCGGCGCGACGTGGTTGCGCTGGCTCGCGCGAGCGATCAGCTTCTGGGCCAGCGACTGCGGTTGCGCGGGGATGTTCATCGTGGCCCTGGCGCGCCGCCTCGCATCATTGCAGGCCCACGGCGGGCGCCTTGCTGACCCACACCTTGGCATCGACGCCCCCCACGCGCGCCAACTCGATGCCGACCTCGTAGCGGTCAGGGCGGTACAGGCCGAGCAGCCATTGCACCGGCTGGCCGCGCCGATCGAACACCAGCCGTTGCATTGCCAGCAGTGCCGAGCCAACCGCCACATCGAGGTGGCGCGCCAGCTCGGCGTCGGCCAGCCGCGCCGACACGCTCTGAGTGGCGCGACCAATTTGAATGCCCGCTTCCTCCATCAGCACCAGGATCGGCTTCCTCGCCAGCTGGCGGCGGCCGAATGGCGCCAGCGCCTGCGGCACATACGTCGTGATGTGCGACTGCGGGCCCTCGCGCACCATGCGCACGCGTTGCGCCTTCTGCACCGGCGAACCGGCCGCGATGTGCAGCGACTGCGCCACCGAAGGCGGGCACGGCAGCACCCGCACCGACAGCACCTTCACAGCGGCGCCCGAGGCGGCGTTCGACAGACTCTCGAACCAGGCGCCGACGCGCTCGCCGTCGGCCGACTCGCTGCCTAGAGCGGCCGGCGCGCGCGGCTGCAGCGGCAGCGGCACGGTGCCACGCCCCGGCGTGCGCCTGATCAGCCGCTCGGCGGCCAGACGCTCGAGCGCCTTGCGCACAGTGACACGGGCGACGCCGAATTCGTGCATCAAGGCAATCTCACCGGGCACGCCGGCGCTGAATCTGCCTTCGTGCAATTGCTCACGCAGCACCAGGTAGATCTGGTGGTACTTGGGCACCGGCAAGGTGGATGTCACGGAGCGGCACCGTACAAACCTTGCTTTGTTCTGTCAATAGGACAATTAAAGCGCTGTCGCGCGGGGCCGATCTGGTATCCGTTGCTTGCACTGATTTGCCGATCGGGTCGGCTCCCTCGACCCTAAGCTCTCGACCATCATGAATCGCACCGCCCACCGTTTCGCCACCGCACCGCCGCGCCAGGCACGCCCCTTTTCCGCGACCGACGCCATCGAGTGGGAAGAACTGCCCTCGCTGGCGCGCATGTTGCGTCGTGGCGACCTCGCAGCCCCGACGGGCTATGTCTGGTTGAGCACCGAGCCGATGGCTTTGCAGCCGCCGGCAGCCGGTGTGCTGGCGCCATTTGCCGAGCCGATCGACGGCATGCACGTGCGCGAGATCGAGGGCGGCGGCCTGTTCAGCCACTTCTTCAGCGACGGCCTGGCGAATCACTGACGCGTCGTCGGCCGCACGCCGGCGCCACGCGCTCGACGAATCCGTGCCGCGCCCGCGGGCTTGGCACCCGGGCTTGGCGCGACCCCGCGAGACCGCTATGGTCCGCGCTGACCGCCGGCCGCGTCGTGCCGGTCATCAAGGGTTGAGCGCATGAAGCCTTCTTCGATCGACCGCCGGCAAGCGCTGCTGGCCTCGGTGGGCGCCTGTTCGTTGCTGGGCGGTGGCGGCCTGGCGCGCGCGGCGCCTGCGGCCGCGATGCAGGCGTGGCCGCTCAATACGCCGCAACGCACCGGCATCCACGACATCGCGCCCGCGCCCGATGGCGGCGTGTGGTTCAGCGCGCAGCGCAGCGGGCACCTGGGCTGGTTCGACCCCAAAACCGGCACGGTCGAGTTGATCGCGCTCGGCTCGGGCTCGTCGCCGCACGGCGTGATCCAGGGGCCCGACAAGGCGGCCTGGCTCACCGACGGCGGCCAGCAGGCGATCGCGCGGGTGGGCTGGCCCGACCGCCAGGTGCGGCTGTTCAAGCTGCCCGACGGCACGCCGTATGCCAACCTCAATACGTGCGCCTTCGATGGCGCGGGCGACTTGTGGTTCACCGGGCAAGCGGGCGTGATCGGCAAGGTCGCCATCAAGACCGGCGAGGTCACGGTCAAAGACGCACCGCACGGCCGCGGCCCGTACGGCATCTGCGCCACGCCACGCGGCGACGTCTGGTATTGCTCGTTGGCCAACAGTTTCATCGCGCAGATCGATCTGAAGAGCGGCGAGTCGCGCGTCGTCGAACCGCCGACCAAGGGCCAAGGCGCGCGCCGCGTCTGGAGCGACAGCCACGGCCGCATCTGGGTGAGCGAGTGGAACTCGGGCCACGTATCGATGCACGACCCGCGCGCGCGGGTGGCGGGCGGCCTGTGGAAGACCTGGAAGCTGCCGGGCGACAGCCCGCGCGCCTATGCCGTGTACGTCGACGACAAAGACATGGTGTGGTTGAGCGACTTCAGCGCCAACGCGCTGGTGCGCTTCGATCCGCAGAGCGAAAAGTTCGACAGCTGGAAGCATCCGCGCGACAGCGCGAGCGTGCGGCAGATCCTCGGCCGCCCCGGCGAAGTGTGGCTGCCCGAAAGCGGCACCGAGCACATCGCGCTGATGCGCACGGCCTGACGCGTGTTCGGGCGTCCCGGCAACGCCGACGTGACGCTCAGCCGAGCGGCCGTACGCCGATCAGCGGGCCGTGCAGCCAGTAGGCGAATCCGAACCACAGCGCCGCGCCGACGACGACGGCGACCAGCGTCGGCGCCAGCTGACCCGGCACCGCCTGGCCGCTGGCTGCTCGGTCACGCGCGCGCAGCGAGCGATAGCACCACACGGCCCAGAGCAGAAAGCCGCCGAACAGCAACACATCGGGCAGCGTGCCAGTGGCCACCAGATGGGCGAACGCCCACACCTTGGTGCCCAGCACCATTGGGTGGCCGACCCATACCTTGAACGCATTGCGCGGCACGTAGGCCGCGGTGATCAGCACGATGCCCACCAGCGTCAGCGCCGACGCCAGCGGCCGCGTCCAGTCGGGCGGCGTCCACAACACCAGGGGTGCCTGGCGCGCCTGGCCGAAGCCCCAGATGATCAGCACGAAGCCGATTGCCGAGCCGAGCGAATACAAGCCACGCCAGACGCGCGGGCCGCGCTGCTCGATGAATCGCGAGCGCGCGCCGTCGGCCAGCATGCGCGTGGAATGCAAGCCGAGAAACAACACCAGCCCGATCACGAGTGCGGTCATGCGGCGATCCTGTGGTCAAAGACAGGACGCATCATGCCAACCTGCGGCGACGGCGGCACGACGCGACCGACCGAGCACATGGCGCGCGGCCTCACACCTTGCCGGCCGGGCTGCGCACGAACGCCGACCACACGCGGGCCAGTGCCGCCGAGCCGTCGCCGCCCTGCACGGCCGCGAAGGCCTTCACCGCATCGTCCTTGCGCCCGGCCTGCCACAGCACCTGCCCGAGGCGAAGTCGCGCCTCGTCGGCACGCTTGAGGTTGCCCTTGGCCAAGCCTTGCTCCATCAGCGCGATGCCCTTGCTGGCCTGGCCCGCGCTGACGTAGGCGTAGCCCACGTTGGCCAGCGCGTCGCCTTCGCGCGCAGTCTTTGCGGACGCCTCGGCACGGCCCAGGTCGGCGCCGTCCTTTTCGGCGGCCTTGCTGGCGCGCTCACGCAACGCGGCGTGCGCGGCGGCGTCCTTGCCATTGCCGAGCAACGACAGCGACAGCCCGCGGTCGATCACGGTCAGCGCTTCGGCCGGGTAGCCGGCCAGCAGTGCGAGTTGTGCCATCTCGACGTACTCGTCGCCACTGCGCATCAGGTTGGCGGCCAAGCGCAGGCGGTACACGTCGAGCGTCAAGCGCTCCGAGTATCCCGGCTGCTTGGTGACGCGCGCCAGCAGGTCGGCCCAGTACTCGGGCTTCGGATAGGCCTGCGCCATGCGCTCGAGCGTGCGCACGTAGCCGGCGTCATCCTTGAGCTGCAGGTAGCAGCTGATCAGCAGGCGCAGGGTGGTCTCAGGGGTGGCGCGGCCGGCGGCCTCGTCGGCTGCCACGCGCGCCTCCAGTTCGTCGGCGGCTGGCTTGAACTCATTGGCCAGATACAGCGCCTGCGGCAGCAGATCGCGCACGGCGGCATCGGTGCCGCCTTCTTGCGCATAGCGGCGCAGCCACGACACAGCGCGCAGATAGTCCTTCTCTTGATACGTGAGCTTGCACAACAACTCCAGCATCTGCAGTTGATCGGCCCCGCTGAACTGGTTGCTGTTGACCACCACCTCCAGCGAGCGCATGGCCTGTGTCCAGTCTCGCGCAGCCAACGACACGCCGGCGCGGCCGCGTTCGATCACCGCCTGCTCGAACATCGACAAGTTGGGCACCGCCGCTGCTTCGCGCAGCTTGGTTTCGGCCAGGTCCTTCTGCCCCGCGCGCGCGGCGTCCTGCGCGGCGTTGACAGGGTTGGCCACCTCGGGCCGCAATGCTTTGGCGGCGGCGTCAGCGGCAGGCGGCGCCGGCGTTTGCGCGCTGGCGATACCGCTGCAGAGCACGAGCGATGCCATGGCCAGCGCGTGGCGGACGATGGAGGACACGGTGACGGTGGTGGTCATGCTTGGATTTCCAACTGCAAGCTTGGGCGACGTGGGCGTGATTGTCACCCGCCCTCGACAACCCTCTACCATGCCGGCATGGAAGCTCGTCCCATTGAAATCGAAACCGGCGCCAACCCGCAAGCCAGTGTGATCGTGCTGCACGGCCTGGGCGCCAGCGGCGATGACTTCGTGCCCGTGTGCGAGCAGCTCGAGCTGGGCGCCGTAGGCCCGGTGCGCCACGTGCTGCCGCATGCACCGATGCGCCCGGTGACGATCAACAACGGCTTCGTGATGCCGGCGTGGTACGACATCCTGGCGCTCGGTGGCGGCCCTGCCGTCGAAGACGAGGCCGGG
>JBIODO010000142.1:0-9388 GCA_044445225.1 Burkholderiales bacterium | reverse complement strand
GCAGGATGCCTTCCCGAACCGGCCGATCCGCCTGGTGGTGCCGTTCACGCCCGGTGGCGTTACCGACAGCAGCGGCCGGCTGATCGCCGACCAGCTCGGCCGGCGCCTGGGCCAGCAGGTGATCGTCGACAACAAGCCGGGGGCCAGCGGCAACATCGGCACCGGGCAGGTGGCCGCAGCTGTGGCCGACGGCTATACGCTGCTGCTGGCCTTCGACGGCACGATGGTCATCAACCCGCACGTGTTCGCCAAGGTGCCGTTCGACACGCTGAAAGATTTCGCGCCGGTGGGCCGCATCGGCAGCGCCACGCTGATCCTGGTGGCGCACCCCGATGTGCCGGCCAAGACTCTGCAGGAGGCGATCGCGCTGTCGAAGACCAAGCCGCTCGCCTACGGCACGTCGGGCATCGGCGGCACGCCGCACATCGCGGGCGAGATGCTCGCGCAGCGCACCGGTGCCAAGCTCGAGCACGTGCCCTACAAGGGCGGCGGGCAGGCGATGACCGACGTGATGGGCGGTGCGATCCCGCTCGTCTACACCGCAGTGGCCGGCGCGCAGGGTCACGTGAAGGCGGGCAAGCTCAAGGCGATTGCGGTGTCCAGCGCGCAGCGCACCAGCTCGCTGCCGGACGTGCCCACCTTCATCGAGAGCGGCGTCGTCGAGCTCAAGGACTTCGTCGTCGAATCGTGGGTCGGCCTGCTCGCGCCGGTCAACACACCGCCTGCGGTGCTCGCGCGGCTGAACACCGAGCTCAATGCGGTGCTCAACGATCCCGCGGTGCGCGAGCGGCTGGCGGTGCTCGGCATCGAACCCACGCCCGGCACGCCCGAGCAGTTTCGCCAGCAGATGCAGCGCGACCTGGCGGCCTACGGGCCGATCGTGAAAGCGGCGGGCATCAAGCTGGAGTGAGCGGCACGCCTGTCGGGCGCCGTGCGGGTGCGGCTCGCCGCCGCCCGGGCTCAAGGCGCAGCAGGACCCATCGCCTGCTTGCACGTCTGGGTCTCGGCGGGCCCCGACAACAATCGCTTGCCCACCAGCGTCAGACCGGCGGTGGCCACTGCGGCGCCGACGGTGGCGGCCTCGCGCGCGGTGCCCTTCATGTCGATGCCGATGCTGGGGTCGTGCAGCGGCCCCTCGAGCATCACCAGGCCGGCCAGGCTCGCCGGATCGAGGCCAAGGCCCTTTTTCACCGCCGGCCTGAAGGTCAGCGTCACGGTCTGCGCCGCCAGGTTCAGCTCGCCGCTGGCGGCCACGGCCAGCTTGTCGGTTTCCATCGCGATCGAGCGATCGATCTTCGCCACGCCGTTGCGCAACGGCAAGTTGACGACGGCACACTGGATCTGCATCGACTTGTCGGCCTCCTGCTTGGGCACCAGCGCCTGCAGCAGCGTGACGATCACGTTGCGCTCCATCACTGCGGCGCCACCGAGCACGCTGGCGTCGGCCACCGATACCAGCACGTTGCCGTTGGCCGACGCGGCGAGGGCGTGCGGCGAGCGGCCCGCCACGTCGAGGTCCGCGCGCAGGTTGACCCGGCCGCCGCGAATGCGTCCGTCGCGGCCGTTGATCGCCTCGTCGAGCGTTTGCAGCGACAGCGCATTGGCATCGGCACGCAGCTTCACGCGCAGCGGCTCGCCACGGCGTGTGCCGAGCTCGAGCCGCGCCTGCAGCTGGCCGCCGGCCGCCGTCAGCGACAGCGGCTCGACGACGAGCCGATCGCGCTCGAGCGTAATGTCGGCCTTGACGGCCGACAGCGGCGGCATGCCCGGCGCGGCCAGCCGATCGAGCCGCACGCGCGCGTGCAGCACGATCTCGGGCAACGTGACCGCCGGCAGAGCCGTGTCGGCGAACACCGGGGCTTTGCTCGCCGGCGCCGGCTTGGCGGTAGTGATGGCAGGCTTGCCAACGCCCCATTGCGCCAGGTCGAGCGATGCGGCGGCCACGTCGATCTCGATGCGCGGCGTGGGCTGATCGGTGCGCACCGTCATCCTGCCGGTCAGCGACTGGCCACCGATCGATAAGCGCACCGCGTCGGCCGTCACCGCGGCGGCGCTGCGTTGCAGCTTGGCGCTGACGTCGATGGGCATCGGCAGCGCGCCAGCATCGGCGAACAGCGGTACCAACGCCGCCGCCTTGTCGATGCGCGCCGTCACGGTGGCGCGCAGCATGCCGGCGGTGTCGAGTGAACCGTTGGCCGTGAGCTTGGCGCCATCGGCGCTGAGCCGCGCCTCGAAGGGCCAGTCGGAGTCGCCTTGCAGCAGAGCCTCGTAGCGCCCGGTCTTGCCGTCGAGCTTCCATTGCCGATGCTCGCCCGCGAATTGGGCCGACAACACCGTCTGCCCGCCCTGGTTCACGATCTCGAGCGACTTGATGTCGACTGCGCGCGTAGCCTGCGTGAGGCCGACGCGATAGGCGATGCGGGCATCGGACAGCTGCAGCCGGTCGAGGTTCACCGCCGGTGACGCAGTGGCGCTGCTGGCCGCCGGGGCGGCAGCGGCGGCCTTGTCGACATTGGAGAAGATCCAGTTGGGATGGCCGTGCTTGTCGGTTTCCAGCAGCACGTCGGCGCCGTCCACTGCAACGCTGAGCACGTGCAGCTGCCCCTGCAGCAGCGGTGCGACGGCGACCTCGAACGCGGCGCGCTTGACGGTGGCCATCTCCTTGCGCGAGCCCCATGGCGCATTGCCGAACGACACGTCCTTGGCGACCACGGCGATCGTGGGCAACAACTGAAACGACAGCCCGCCCGCGATTCGGAACTCACGCCCGGTGGCGGCTTGCACCTCGTCGGCGAGCATCGCCGTCACCCGCTGCGGTGGAAACGCGCGCGTCAGCGCCACGTAGCCGATGGCCAGCAGCGCGACCAGCGCGCCGAGCACGATGAGGGCGATGCGCCACCAGCGGCCTGGGCTCGGCAAGGATGGGGTCATGTCCTGTCGGTCGACTCAAAGCCGCGACAGTACCCGAACACCGGAGTTTGATCACCACAAGCGCCGCGCGAGCCGGGCCGCCTGTGAAGCGGCCTCGAGGTCACGCCGCGTTCTCGGCCTCGGCCCGGATGCGTCGCGCCAGCCCACACACGGCCAGCGCGAGCACGGCCAGCAGCAGCAGCGCTTCGACGAAGCGCGTGTGGCCGAGCACAACCCCCGCCGGCAACCACAGGCCCGCGATGTAGAAGAAGCCGACCACCGCAACGCCCAGCGCATTGCCGGTGCTTTGCATGGTCGACAGGATGCCCGCGGCCACGCCGGCATGCTGCGACGGCAGCCGCGACAGCGCCAGCGAGACCAGAGGCGCCATCACGAAGCCGATGCCGGCGCCTTCGACCAGCAACGGGATCCACATCACCGCGACGCCGCCACCGGCGGCGGCCACCGCCATCTGCAACAAGTGGCCGGCAGCCAGCACCAGCGCGCCGAGCTCCACCAGCGGGCGCTTCAGCGCGCGGCCCAAAGTCGAACTGCTCATCGACGCGATCAAGAAGGCGCCGCCGAGGATGGCGAACACCAGGCCCGATTGCAGTGCGCTCAATGCCAGCGTCTCCTGCAGGTGCAGCCCGAGCACGAAGTAAAACGATGCGACGCCGCAGTAGAACACCATGATGGTGGCCACGCCGAGCCGGAAGTGGCGCGCGGCCACCACCACTGGCGGCACCATCACGGCCAGGCCGCGGGCCGCGCGGCGTCGTTGTGACCGCACGAAGGCCGCGGCCAGCACGGCGGCGGCCACCAGCAACGCAACGTTGACCAGCGCCGACAGCGATTCGCGGCCGTAGGTGAGTGGCACGATCAGGCAGGTCAGCGCGCCGGCCGTCAACGCCATGCCCCACAGGTCGAGCTGCCTGGCACTGGCCGGCGGCGTCTCGCGATCGAGCAGTTTGAGTCCCAGCGCGATGGCGGCCAGCGCGACAGGCGCGTTGATGAAGAAGCAGCTGCGCCAACCCGTCTGCGCAAAATTGATCTCGATCAGCGCGCCGCCGAGCAACTGACCCGCCACACCCGCAAGGCCCATCGCCATCGCATAGGCCGCGAACGCACGCGCGCGCTTGTCGCCGGGGAAGTTCAGTCCGAGCAGGGCCAGCACCTGCGGATGCAGCAGCGCACCGGCGGCGCCCTGCGCAAAGCGTGCCCCCACCAACATCAGGCCCGATGTGCTCAATCCGCACGCCACCGACGTGACGCCGAACAGCGCCATGCCGATCAGAAACATGCGGCGGCGCCCGAGCAGATCACCCAGCTTGCCGCCGGCAATCAGCCCGGCCGCATTGGCAACGCCATAGCCGGCCACGATCAGCTGCAGCTGCCCCGGCGTGGCCGCGAGGTCGACGGCGATCGACGGCAGCGCGACCAGCACGATGAAGAAATCGAGCACGACCATGAACGCGCCCGCCAGGATCACCAGCAGCCGTGTGACGTCGGCCAGCGTCAGCCGAGAAGGCGCAAGGCCCGGCATCGATGCGTGCACGCTGCCGGCGGCCGCTCCCACGGCGTTGTTTGTTGTTGTCTGGCTCACGCACTCACCTCGGTGCGGCATTGTGCCGAAGACGCGTGTGCGCACGCGCGCATTTTTGTGTGCGCTTGATGCGCCACCGGCGGCGCGCCGCCGGTGGCGGCCGATCGCAGCTAGGCGATCAAACCGTGTACCAGCGCATGGAGTCTTTCACCGCATTGTGGGAATGCGCGAACTCCACGAACTTGTCGAACGGCATCGGCCTGCCGAACGCATAGCCCTGCACCATGTCGCAGCGGATGCGCTTGAGGATTTCCATGTCGGCCGGATCTTCGACGCCCTCGGCAATCACGCTCAACTGCAGCGAGTGCGCGAGCCGCACCAGGCTCTTGACGATCTTGTGGCTGGTGTCGTTGCTGGCGATCTCCTTGACGAACGAGCGATCGACCTTCAGCGTGTGCACCGGAAAGCGCGCCAGGTAGGCGAACGACGAATAGCCGGTGCCGAAGTCGTCGATGCTGATGCGCACACCCATCTGGTTGAGGTCGGCCAGCACCTTGACGCTGGTTTCGACGTTGTCCATCAACGCGCCTTCGGGGATCTCCACCTCCAGCAGGTTGGGCGGCACGTTGGCGGCGCGCAGCGCTTCGCGCACGCGGTCGACCATGCACACGTCGCTCAGCGATTGCACCGACAGGTTGATGCTCACCGGCACGTGGATGCCCAGTGAATAGAGGGTGCTGATGTGATGCAGCGCCTGCTTGAGCACCACCTGGTCGATGGTGGCCATCAGTCCGGCGTCGTGAGCCAACGGCAGGAAATCCGCCGGCGCGACCATGCCGCGCTTGGGGTGCGCCCAGCGGATCAGCGCTTCGGCGCCGACCAGCGTGCCATCGGCCAGCAGCGCCTTGGGCTGCAGCATCAGCATCAGTTGTTGCGACTCGATGGCCGCGCGCAGCTCGGCTTCGAGCTCGGTGCGAAATTGCGAGGAACGCTCCTGGCCCGGCTCGTACATCACCAAGCCGCCGCGCTGCGTCTTCTTGGCGTGGCGCAGCGCCAGCGCGGCGCGCTTGAGCATCTGCTCGGGATCGCGGCACTCGAAGTCGCGCACCACGGTGCCCGCGGTGGCGCCGAGCACGAAGCGGTGACCATGCAGCACCAGTGGCTGGCGCGTCACTTCGATCAGCACCTCGGCGCGAAACTGGATCAGTTCGGGCTCCTGCTTTTGCAGCACGCAGAACTCGTCGCCGTTGAGGCGGTACAGCTGCTCGCCCGGCATCGTGGCCGTCTGCAATCGCGAGGCCACTTCGAGCAGCGCCATGTCGCCGCCCGCGTAGCCGAGCGCATCGTTGATGCCGCGAAAGCGATCGAGGCCGATGACCAGCAGCGAGAAGGCGTCGTTGCGCTCGAACAGGCCTTCGAGGTCGTTGACCAGGCCGAGCTTGTTGGGCACGCCGGTCAGCGGATCCTTCAGCACCTGCTGCGCGAGCTGGTACTGGCGCACGACGCTTTCCGACGCATCGTTTGCCAACATCATCATGCCTTCGCCAGTGGGGAAAACACGGACCATGAGCCATCGATCCAACACCGTCGAGTAACCGATCTTGGCCGTTGGCTTGCGCTCACGTCTGCAACGTTCGATCGTCTCGTAAAAGATCGACCGCTTGAAGTTCGGGAAGTACTCGAACGGCGTTTTGTCCAACACCTCCGCTCGACTCAGGCCCAGATTTGAGAGGTAAACCGGGTTGCAGTAGCGAACCACCCAGTTGGAGTCGACGTACACGATGGCTTCGCCCACCTGCATCAGCAGGTGATCGAGGTCAAGCCCCTCAAGTGGGCCGAACAGTGACTCGACAACATCGCGGCGCATGATTCGTTGCACTCCTGGAGCGGATGCTCTGCTATTGTTCTGTTAGAGCGGGGCGTTAGAAAAAAGTCGTTGGGGTCGTAGGATGGAGTTCGATTTTCTCGAGCTCACTCATGCGCTTGAGTGCAGCTTCAGCGAGCGGGTCGCCCTGCGCCCGGTCGCCCTGTGTGATGCCTGGCCGCTGTTCGTGGCCACGCGCAATCCGCTGTTCAACCAGCACCTGCTGTGGGCGCAGCCCGACGGGGAGGAACTGGTGCTGAAACGGGTGCGCATGATCATGGAGGCATCCAGGCGAGGGCGGCTCACTGCGTTATCGGCCGTGGCCCGACGAACTGGAGAGTTCGTCGCGCTGTTTCGCTTTCAGCCGCACGCCACGCTGCTTGGTACCATCGAAATGGGCATTTGGGTGCACGACAAGTTCTGGCATGGGCGCTACAGCCTCGAATTGGGGCGCCTGTGCGTGTCGGCGGCGTTTGCCCTGTCCGACAAGGTGCAGCTGCTGCTGGGCGCCTCGGCACCTGCCAACCGCGGCTCGTGCCGCCTGATGGAGGCGGTGGGCATGACGCCTGGCCGCATGGTGCAGCGTGACACTGAAATGGGCTACCAGGCCGAGTTGTGCGAATACACGCTCACCCGCTCGGACTGGGCGGCCCGGCATGCGACCGGCTTTTCGGTTTACGGTGACGACCGCATCGTGGTCAAGGCGCCGGCCAAGGCGATGCCGCGCGCCCCGATGGTCGAGGTGGCAGCGGTTGCAATGACAGTGGAGTAGTTGCGACACGGCAGACAAGAGCAAGCGGCTCCGTGGGCTGTCAGTGTGTCTTGCCGAGCGCGCGGCGGCACGACGGGCGATGTGACATTGCACCGTGGTCGCGCCACGGTTACCACCGGCCGTGGCCGCGATCTGACGCGGCGCTCAAGTGGCCGCGGGGGTCACTTCGAGACCCTCGACCCGATCGCGCTGCAGCACCCGGCCTTCCTGGCGTTGGCCGGGCCGCGCGCAACTTGAGGCGCCACCGCACCCACCATGTGCGGGGTGCGGTATCGTGCCGTGCCTTGCCACACCGAGAGATGAACAACGTCACCATGCACACTCCCACTCGCAAGTTCATCGGCGTGGCGTCGTGCTGCGCGCTTTCTGCCGCCACAGCATTGGCGGTCGGTTCACTCGTGCCGGCCGCCGCCGTGGCCCAGACGGCGCAGTCCGGCGCGGAGCCGGGGGCCTGGCGCTACGCAGGCTCGCTGTACCTGTATCTGCCGAGCGTCGGCGGATCGACGTCGTATCCCACCCCCGGCAACGGCACGCCGATCAACGTCAGCGCCGACCAGATTCTCGAGCGGCTCCAGTTCACGGCGATGGGGTCGTTCGACGCTCACAACGGCACCTGGGGTGTCTTCACCGATCTCGTGTATCTCAACTTCGGCGACACCCGGTCGAACAGCCGCGACTTCACGATCGGCAACATCGGCCTGCCGGCCAACACCACGGCAAACCTCGACTGGGACCTGAAAGGTTGGGTCTGGACGCTGGCCGGCGAATACAGGCTGCCTTCGCCAGACCCGGCGATGACGGTGGACCTGCTGGCCGGCACTCGCATGTTCGATCTGCGCACGCAACTGAGCTGGAACATTTCCGGCAGCATCGGACCCATCGATCCCGCGGCGCGCTCGGGCACCGTGAAGGTCGGCGACACCGTGTGGGACGCCATCATCGGCGTCAAGGGCCGCTATGTGTTCGGCGGCAACCGCCAGTGGGCCGTGCCGTTCTACTTCGATGTCGGCACTGGCCAGTCCGACTACACCGTGCAGGGTGCGACGGGCATCAGCTATGCGTTCCAGTGGGGAGAGCTCAATGCCCTGTGGCGCTATCTCGGCTACAAGGCCAAGTCGGACAAGGCGATCAGCGAGGTGAACTTCAGCGGGCCGCAGGTCGGCGTCGTGTTTCGCTGGTGAGGCCGCTTCAGCCTTCGCCGGGGTCCAGCTGCCTGGGCGTGCGTTTTTCGAGTGACCAGCGCAGCAACGCGGCCAGCCGGTACGCGCCATGAACGAACTTGCCGTAAGGCATGGTGATGAACAGCGCCATCACGCTGGCCAGGTGAAGTGACAGCCACAGCGCCAGCGCTGGCGTGTGTCGCGCGGCGGCCAGCGCCAGGCCGCTGGCCGCGGTGACGAACAACAGCGCGATGAAGCCGCGGTCCATCGGCCGCTGCGCTGCTTCGCCGTGCAGCGCGTGGCGTGCCAGGTTCAAGCGCCACAGGCCCACCGTGCCGATGACCATGGCGGCACCACCGGATACGCCGAGCAGCTTGGGCAGACTGAGCCAACCGTACGGCGCGGGTTGGCCCAGCAGGTAGTGGTACAGCGTGGCCACGCAGGTGGCGGCGAAGCACAACGCGAAGCCGTAGAAGGTGAAGTGATGCGCTCGGCGCCGCGCCAGCGTGAACGCGTCGTCGGCTTCATTGCATCCCTGGCCTTGGCCGCCGTCGAGGTACTTGAGCGTCAGTGCGTCGCGCACCGCCTCGCCCGATGCGGCCGCACTGGGTGGCCCCGCGTGCATGCCCCTGAAGAAGCGCCGCACCGAGAGCGATAGCGCCAGCATCGCGAAGGCGAACACCGGCGCAAACACCCCCACCATCCAACCGTGGGGGAACACGCGGTAGAAGTCGCCCGCAGGCTGCGCTTGCCACAACGTGCCCTGGCTCGCCGCCGCGAGCGCGAGCAACAAGGTGAGCGCGGCCACCAGTGCCAGCGCCAGCGCCAGACCGTTGTGCCGGTACAGCGAGCCCAGAGCCGCGGGCCAGGCGTGCTCGGCGTAGGTCTGCAGGCGCACGCGCGCCATCGCGCGCGGCAGGTTGACGCCAAACTCGTGCGGTGGTGCGTACTGGCAGGCGTGCAGACAGGCGCCGCAGTTGTGGCACAGGTTGGCCAGATAGTGCACGTCGACCTGCGAGAACTCCAGTCGCCGCGTCATCGCCGGGAACACCGCGCAATAGCCTTCGCAGTAGCGGCACGCGTTGCAGATCTGCAGCATGCGCGCGGCGTCGCTCACGCCGATGCTCGGCATGCCCTCG
>JBIODO010000141.1:0-9450 GCA_044445225.1 Burkholderiales bacterium | reverse complement strand
GTGCTTTCCATCGAGATCGTCTGGCGCGGCCCATCGGGGAACATCCAGGTCACGCCGTCGGTCAGGCCGCGGGGGTGGCAGCCGTAGCAGCTGCCCCACCCGGAATCGGACATGCGACCGGCGGGCTTGCGCGCGTTGTCGTTGGTACCCTCGGGGCCGATCGAGGTGTTGAACAGCTCCTTGCCGCGCAGCACCTGCATTGCGAAGGCATCGCTCGGCATCGCGGTCGACGCGATGCGCGCGATCTCCTTGTACGTCGACGGGTCGCTGCCCGAGATGTCGATCACCGAGACGTCGCGCGACACCAGGTTCATCACGTAGGCGCGCGTGTCGCTGCCGTTGATCACCACCCCTTCGGGGCTCGAGTTGCGGGTGTCGCCGGCTTCGACGCCGACCTCGATGCGCACCACGTTGCCGGGGTCGCCTGCTGCCAGCGGGGCGTTGATCGTGGGCTTGTTGCTGGCGTCGAGCACCATGCGCACCAGCCGATCGCTCGCCCGCGACAGCACGAAGCCTTCGAAGGCGCCGCCGTGCTTGAATGCCAGCGCGGACGGGTTGGTGGGGAACAGCTTCTTGCCCACCGGCTCGAACTGCACGCCCTTGTTCATGTTGAAGGTTTCGTCGACCACTTCCTGGTCGGCATCGGTGTCGATCACCGACACGAACGCCTGCAGGTTGACGTTGAACTTGACCGGTCCGTTGGGCGACGACGCCGTGTTGGCCAGGTAGGCACGGTTGCCACGCACGACGATGCTTTCGAGCTGGTTCGGGAACGCCAGCGTGTTCACCTTGGTGGCCGCCGGATTGGCGGTGTCGGCCACGATCTTGTCGAGGGTGGAGCCGTCGGACTGAAAGCCCGTCGCCTTGGCCGCCAGCTTGATGGTCTTGATCAACGCGTCAGTCGATGCGTCGATCACGCTGACCCGGCCTTCGCGGCCATCGTCGCGGCCTTCCTTCTGGTCGATGCTGCGCGCGTCGTCCACCAGTTGAGCGAGGAACTGGGTGACATAGACCTTGGTCTTGCCACCCACTTCGGCCACGGCGACGGCACGCGGCTTGGCTCCGACCGCGGCAATGGTCTTGATCACCGAGTCGGTGGCGGCGTCGATCACGCTCACGTCGTTGGAGCCCAGGTTCGCCACATAGAGCTTGGCGCCGTCGAGCGTGAGGGCACAACCGGTGGGCTCGGGGCCCACGGCGATGGTCATGATCACGGCGCGCTGGCTGGCGTCGATCACCGAGACGGTGCCGCTGACGGCGTTGGTGATGTAGACCTTCTTGTCGTCCGGCGTGATCGCCACGCAGCGCGGCTCGCGGCCGACCGGCACCTCATTCAATTTGCGATTGCGATCGCCCGCCACCTCGAACAGAGAGACCGAATCGCTGTCGGGATTGACCGACCACACGAATGCGTTGTCGCTGGTCAGCGCCAGCGCAGTCGAATGGCTCTGCGCCAGCCGTGGCGGTGGGGCGTTGCCGGCGCCATTGCCGGCGCCATTGCCGCCGCTGTACCCGCCGCCACAACTGGCCAGCGCTGTCAGGGCCGCGACGCCGAGCGCCAACAGCCATCTGTTGAATCGATGTTCCATGATCCACCCCTTGTCGAACTCACACTGAAAGTTGCCGTGCGCAGGCATCCGGCAGCCACCAGTGCGGCCGATGAGATTTCTGCGTCGCGGCGACTTACGGAGCGATCAAGCGAGCGGACGCAACGGGCTCGCGTAGCCTGTTGGCGTCGCCCCGCTCGCGGGGGCGTCGATCAAGCACTGCAGCGTGCGCCGCTCGCGCGTGTCAGCGCGTCGTGGCGGCCGAGGGGCCAGCGCTGCGTGTCAGCGCGTGTTGAAACGCGGCTTGGCCATGAAGGCCAGCTTCGAGGTGCCAGCGGGTGGCGCGGGCTCGGGGGGTGCCGATGCGCTCGCCGGCGCGACCCAGCGCCCATCGACCAGCACTTCGTGAGGCGCGAACTGCGCCTTGTAGGCCATCTTGGGGCTCTGTCCGATCCAATAACCGAGGTACACGTGCGGCAGCTTCAACAGCTTGGTCTGCTCGATCTGCCACAACACGCTGTAGGTGCCGTAGCTGGCCGCGGGGTCGGGCTCGAAGAATGTGTAGACGGCCGACAGGCCGTCATTCAGCACATCGAGGATCGACACCATGCGCAGCGCGCCGGTGCCGTCGACCGACGGCTCGCGAAACTCCACCAGCCGCGAGTTGACGCGGCTTTGCAGCAGGAACTGCGTGTACTGGTCGACGCTGTCATGGTCCATGCCGCCGCCGGAGTGGCGGCCCGACTGGTAGCGCAGATAGAGCTGATAGTGCTCGGGCAGGAAACACAGGCGCAGCACGCGCGCCTGCAAGGCTTGATGCGCCTTCCACGCGCGACGCTGGCTGCGTGTGGGCTTGAAGCACTGCACCGGCACGCGCAGCGGCACGCAGGCGCGGCAACTGTCGCAATACGGCCGGTAGGTGAACATGCCGCTGCGCCGAAAACCGTTGGCCACCAGCCCCGAATACGCGTCGGCATGGATCAGATGGCTTGGCGTGGCCACCTGTGAGCGCGCCAGGCGGTCGGGCAGGTAGCTGCACGGATAGGGCGCCGTCGCATAGAACTGCAGCGACGACAGCGGCAACTCTTTGGGGTGCGTCACGGGGCGGTGGCTTCTTGTGGGGTGCCGCGTGGCTGCAGACCGAGTTGCGACCACATGGCGCGATCATAGGTCCAGTGCCGTGGCGGCGTTTCGGTCAGGGCCAACCCCAAGTGGCGCTCGAACGCGGCACGCGGGATCTCGCGCGCGCCGAACGAGGCCAGGTGGCCGGTGTGTTGCTGGCAATCGATCAGCTCGATGCCGTGCGCGCGGCAAAACGCCACAAGCGCAGCCAGCGCGATCTTCGACGCGTCGGTGCGCCAGCTGAACATCGATTCGCCGAAGAACATGCGGCCGATGCCCACGCCGTACAGGCCACCCGCCAGCTTGCCGTCGATCCAGGTTTCGAAGCTGTGCACGCGGCCTTCGTCGTGCCACTGGCTGTAGGCCCGCGCCATCGCCGGCACGATCCAGGTGCCGAGCTGGCCCTCGCGCGGCACCTGGGCGCAGGCGCCGATCACGCGATAGGCGTCGTGGTCGATGCGCACTTCGTTGTCGGGCCCGGCCACGAAGCGGCGCAGTGTCTTGGTCAGCGAGCGCGAGAGCTTGAACTCGGCAACCGGCAGCACCATGCGCGGGTCGGGTGTCCACCACAGCACCGGCTGGCCGTTGCCGTACCACGGGAACACGCCGCGCCGGTAGGCCTCTTCCAGGCGCCGGGTGTCGAGGCGGCCGCCTGCGCACAGCAACCCGGGTGCGTCGCTGGCCGGCCCCAACGCACGGCGCGTGGCCGGCAGCGGGGCCGTGTCGTCGATCCAGGTCAGCTCGTGCATCGTGCCCATGGTGCCAGGGTCTGCGGGCAGACCCTTTTTTGTTTCCCCGGTGTTCTACCAGCAGCAGCTTTGCTGCCCAGGCGCCATGATGCACACGCCATAGCCGGATTGGGAGCCCTCATGTGCAGGACTTGGTTGATCGCCGCGGCCCTTTGGTCGGCGGCGCTCGCGTGGGCGCAGGATTACCCGACGCGCCCGGTGCGCATCGTCGTGCCTTTTGCGGCTGGCGGGCCGGCCGACGTTTACGCGCGGTTCATCGGGCAGCGCCTGCAGGCAGCGCTCGGCCAGCCATTCGTGGTGGACAACAAGCCCGGGGCCGGTGCGATCACCGGCACCCAGGAGGCGGCCCAGGCCCCGCCCGACGGCTACACGCTGCTGATGATGTCCAACACGCACACAGTCAACGAGACGTTGATTGCCAACCGCCCTTATCAGCTGATGCGCGACTTTGCGCCGGTGGCGCCGATCAACTACTCCGATCTTGTGTTGGTCGTCAACCCCGGTGTGCCGGTGAGCAACGTGGCCGAGTTGCTTGCGCTGGTGCGCAGCAAACCGGGGCAACTCAACTACGCCTCGTCGGGGCCGGGCACGCCGTATCACATGGCCGGCGAGTTGTTCAAGTCGATGGCCAACATCGATGTCGTGCACGTGCCTTACAAGGGCAGCTCGGGCGCGCGCACCGACGTAATGGCCGGCCATGTGCAGATGATGTTCGATGCCGTCACCGCGATGGCGCCGCAGGTGCGCACGGGCAAGGTGAGGGCGCTGGCCACCACCGGCCGCACGCGCTCGTCGATCCTGCCCGAGGTGCCGACCGTGGCTGAAGCCGGTGTGCCCGGCTACGAGGCGGTGATCTGGCTCGGCCTGATGGCGCCCGCGAAGACTCCGCCTGCCGTGCTGCGCAAGCTCAACGGCGAGATCGCACGCATCGTTGCGTTGCCCGATGTCAAGCAGGAGTGGGCCGCGCAGGGTGCCACCCCGATGACGCTCAGCATCGAGGATTTCGATCGTTACCTGCGTGCCGACATCGACAAGTGGGCGCAGATCGTGCACAAGGCCGGCATCAAGGCAGAGAACTGAGCGACAGTGCCCATCCCCACAGTCCATCTGCTGAGCGCCGGCGCCGCCAAGGGTCTGGTGCTGGCCTTGCAGCCCGACTTCGAGCGCGCCAGTGCGCTGCAGTTGGCCAGCACCTTCGGCGCCGTGGGCGCAATGCGCGAGCAACTCGAAGCCGGGGCACCGTGCGACGCCATCGTGCTGACGCGCTCGATGCTCGATGCGTTGGCCGCTGTCGGTCGCACCGTTGCAGGCAGTGTGTGCGACATTGGATGGGTGCACACCGGCGTGGCGGTGCCGCAAGGCGCTGCGGCGCCCAGGGTGGCCGACGCGGCCGCGCTGCGTGCGCTGCTGCAGCGCGCGAATGCGATCTACCTGCCCGATCCCGAGCGTGCCACGGCGGGCATTCACGCGCTGAAGGTGCTGCGCGAGCTGCAGCAGGCGCAGCCCGAGCGCCTGCGCCTGCATCCTAACGGCGCTGCGGCCATGGCAGCGATGGCGCGTGCAGCCGACCCCGCCTCGGTGGGCATCACGCAGGTCAGCGAGATTCTCTACACGCCGGGCCTGCAGCTGCTCGGCGCATTGCCGCCGCCGTTTGCACTGGCCACGCTGTACAGCGCAGCCGTTGTGCAGGGGGCATCACAAGCCGAGGCGGCGGCCAGCCTGCTGGCGCTGCTGAGCGCGCCGGCACGAGCGGGCCTGCGGCAACAAAGCGGCTTCGAGCCGCGCTGAGTGGCTCCGCATGTCCTCCGTGACGCTTGCGCGCCCTCAGCCGAGGTTCAGCGTCACCTTGCGCGATGAGGCAACGCGGTGACGGGCCCCGAACACGACGATGGTGAACTCGCCGCGCTGGCCGCCGACCAGGCCGGCCAGTTGCTGCTGGCGCTGCGCACCACCTCGGGCCTGCGCGGCGAGGCGCTCGGCCGCGCCGGTGATGCGCAGGCCAACGCGGCCATCGTCGCGCTGCTGGCGCAGCATCGCCCCGACGACGCGGTACTGTCGGAAGAGCAGCCGTCCACCGCCGCACGCCTGCAGCAGCGTCGCGTGTGGATCGTCGATCCGCTGGACGGCACCCGCGAATATGGCGAGCCCGGCGCACGCACCGATTGGGCGGTGCACGTGGCACTGTGTGTCGACGGCGCACCGGCGGCCTGTGCCGTGGCCTTGCCGGGGCTCAAGCAGTTGTGGCGCAGCGATCGCGTGCGGGCCTTGCCCGCCGCCTACGCCGGCCGGCCGCGCATCGTGGTCAGCCGCACGCGGCCGCCGCCGCTGGCGGACGCGCTGGCGCAGCGGCTGGACGGGCAACTGCTGCGCATCGGGTCGGCGGGCGCCAAGGCGATGGCGGTGCTGCGCGGCGACGCCGAGTTGTATGTGCACAGCGGCGCGATGAACGAGTGGGACTCGTGCGCGCCGGTGGGCGTGGCGCTGGCGCATGGCCTGTTGGCCTGCCGCTTCGACGGCAGCCCGTGCCGCTACAACCAGCCCGACCCGAAGACCCCCGATCTCTTGATCGGCCGGGCTCACTGGGTCGAGCAGGCCCGGGCTCTTCTGCCCGCGATGTGAGCCGTATCACCGCATCAATATTTCTGAACTGAACTATCTCTGAATATTCCAGATTTAGAATAAACTACAACTATTCTCGATCCGAACTGAATCGCCATGCCAAGCGCCATCCGCACCAGCGGCCAGCTCGGCCCGGCGCTGCGCGCGCTGCGGCAACTGCGCGGTTGGTCGCAGACCGAGCTGGGCCGTCGCGTCGGCTTGTCGCAGGAGCGCATCTCCAGCATCGAGCGCCAGCCCGAGCGCATCACGGTCAGCCAGTTGCTGACAGTGTTGATGGCGCTGAACGGCGAGTTGCTCGTCGGCGCCCGGCCTTCGCCTGAACCTTCGCAGTCTTGGTGATGGCTGGTCGACCGCGCCGTCAACGGGCGCTCGACGCGTGGATGAACGGCCTGCGCGTGGGCCGCTGGAGTGTCAGTGCGCCAGGCGTGCACAGCTTTGCCTACGACGCCGCCTGGCCGGCCTCGCCGCAGGCCAGGCCTTTGTCGCTGTCGTTGCCCCTGGGTGGCGCAAAGCCGTTTCGCGGCGAACGTGTGCTGGCCTACTTCGACAACCTGTTGCCTATCGCGGCCGTGCCGAGGCAACGGCTGCAATCCGCATTCGGCGCCGCCACGGCAGACGCCTTTGATCTGTTAGCCGCGGCAGGCCGCGATTGCGCCGGTGCCGTGCAGCTGTTGGCGCCAGAGGTCGAGCCGGGCGACCCGATGCAGGTCGACGGCGAGCCCTTGTCGGAGCGCGACCTCGTGCGCCTGCTCGACGCCTGCGCCGCGCCACCCACATCGGGCCTGGCTGACCCGGTGCTGCCGCGCGTGGCGTTGGGCGGCACCCAGGCCAAGACCGCGTTGCTGCGCCATGGCGGGCGCTGGTGCCGCCCGCGCGGTGCCACGCCAAGCACGCACATCCTGAAGTTGCCGCTGGGCGCTGCGCCGCGTGGTGCACCTGCGATCAGCACGTCGCTCGAGAACGAATGGCTGTGCGCCCAGGTGCTGCGCGCCTTCGGCTTTGCGGTGGCGGCCTCGCGCATCGAGGTGATCGGGCCGCACAAGGTGCTGGTGATCGATCGCATCGACCGTCGCTGGCTCGACGATCGATGGTGGGCACGTCTGCCGATGGAGGACTTTTGCCAGGCCAGCGGCACGCCAGCGCAGCGCTGCGCGCCATCGGCCGGCGGACCCGGGGTCGGCCGCATGCTCGATCTGTTGCGCGGCTCGGAACAAGCCACCACCGATCGCGAGCGCCTGCTGGCCGCCATGGTGGTGATGTGGCTGCTGGCGGTGCCCGAGCTGAGCGGCAAGCGCTTCGCGATTCGGCTGCACAGCGGCGGCCGCTTCGAGTTGGCGCCGCTGTGGGGCGCCATGTCGGCCTGGCCGCTGGTGGGCCGCTCGCCGAGGGCTTCGTCGCAGCAACGCTTGCCGTGGACGCTGTCGCCCACCGGCGAGCCGATGGCCCACCACCAGATCACGCGCTCGCATTGGCTCAAGGCTGCGCAGCGCCATGCGGTGGGTGCGGGGTTCGATGCGGTCCTGGCCGGCCTGGCCCGCTGGTGCGCGCAGGCGGTCGACACTGTGGCGGCCTCGCTGCCCGCCGGCTTCGCGTCGTCGGTGAGCGAGCCGGTGTTCGAGGGCCTGCGCCGCGGCGCTCGCGTGCTGTCGGCCTGATCGGGTCGCCGGGCCGGCCCGAGCCGTCGGGTCGATGGGCATGCGACGCCGGTGCCGCCTTCGCGCGGACACCGACCCCGTTGCACCTGAAATCCTCGCCGCGCGTCGCGCAATGTGTTTGCAATCGGCGACGCCGACCATGCAGGCGTGTTGAAGGCACCACTTGGAGATTCGAGATGAACAACGAACTGCGCCACCCACTGACCGAGTTGACGGCCGGCTCCACGCTGCACGTGCGCGACGGCCAAGGCCGCGCCGTCGTGGTGTTCGAAGGGCAGGTCTGGATCACTCAGGACAGCGACCTGCGCGACATCGTGCTCGACGGCGGTGAGAGCTTCAGCCTCGATCACCCGGGGCTGACCCTGGTGCAGGCCCTTCGCGACAGCAAGTTGATGCTGGTGCAGGCCGAGCCGCGCACCATGCCGCTGGCGGCAGCGAACTCCTACGAGTTGTACCGGTGGGTGCGCAGGCAGCGCAGCGCGGCCATCGGCGAGGCGTTGGCCAATGGCCTGGTGGCATTGCGCAGCGCCATCGTGAGCGCGTTCACACCTGCGCCAAAGCCCCCGGCGCCGCGCCCGGTGTCGCTGAGCAGGGTGCCCCGCTGAACGGGCGCGACGCATCATGGACATCGTCGCGGCGGACCGGCAGGACGCCGTGCTCGCGCATTCGCCGGCTGATCGGCGACGCGCTGCCATTCGCATTCGCCGCGTGCAGGCACATGACGGCGCCTTGATCGACGAATTCGTGCGTGATCTGTCGCTGACCTCGCGGCAGCGGCGGTTTCACGCCGGCATCCGCGAGGTGCCGCCAGAGTGGCTGCAGCGGATGACCCATCCCGACCCGTGTCAGGAACTGGCGCTCGTCGCCGTGGTCTGCCAGGGTGGCCGGGAGGTCTGCGTGGCTGAAGCCGCTTATGTGTTCAGCGACATCGCCGACGGGCGCGAGTTCGCGCTGGCGGTAGCCGACGCGTGGCAGGGCCGAGGCATCGGCAAGACCCTGCTGCTGAGACTGGGCAGCCACGCGGCGCGCCATGGCGTGGGGCGGCTGGTCGGCGACGTGCTGGGCGACAACCTGGCGATGATCGAACTGGCACGCGGGCTGGGCTACACGGTGCGCCGTCACCCAGCAGATCCGCGGCTGGTGCGCGTCGAGCGCTCGTTCGGCGACTCGTTGCCGGCCTGGCGCCACCCCTCACGCTCGCCAGCCCAGGCTTCATTTGAAACACAAGGCGGCTCAGCGTGACACGCCGGCGCAGTGGCGCCGCCCGACGATGACCCCACAACGCAGTGAGGAATGACATGGCACCTTCGATCCCCACCCACAGGCCTCTGATGACGGCCACCCGAGCGGCCGTGCTGGTTGCCGTGGTGGCCAGCGCGAGCAGCGTGTACCTGGCGCTGGCCAGCGGCAAGGTGCAAGCCGCGGCGGACACCGAATGGATCACCGACGCAGGTGCTTGCCCGGCTGCCGACGCCAAACATGTCTGCCAATGACGGCGTGGCGCGGCGCGCATCTTGCGCGCTGCGCCGCGTACGGCTGGTCGACGCCGACCCGACCTGGCGCGACCTGTTGGGGCAGTGGCTGTCCACACTGGATTGCACGGTCGTCGCGGAGCCCGCGAGCGACGCCGAGCCGCCGCCGGCGGCCGACCTGGTGATCGTCGACGTGCCGTTTCCACGCCAGGGCGGCGTAGACTTGGTGCGGCGCATTGCCGCTCAACACCCGACGACGCCGATCCTCGCCTTGTCGACAAACTTC
>JBIODO010000140.1:0-9517 GCA_044445225.1 Burkholderiales bacterium | reverse complement strand
GCCCAGCGCCATGCAATTGCCGCGGCCATCAGCACCAGCGCGGCGCCGATCGCATAGCCGATGAACACGTTGCTGCGGCTGCCGGTCTCGATCAGGGCACCAAACAGCGCCGGCGCCGCGAAGCCGCCGACACCGGTGCCCACCGCATAGAAGATCGAGATCGCGAGTGCGCGCATCTCGAGCGGGAACACCTCGCTGACGGTCAGGTAGGCCGAGCTGGCCGCCGCCGAGGCAAGAAAGAACACCACCGACCAGGCCAGCGTCTGCGTGGTGGCGTCGAGCCATTCCACTACGAAGCCGATGCCGGTGAGTGTCAACGCCACGCCCGACAGTGCATAGGTGGCGGCGATCATCACGCGGCGGCCCAGGCGATCGAACAGCGGCCCGAGCAGCAGCGGCCCCAGCACGTTGCCAGCGGCAAAGGGCACGATGTACAGGCCCACGCGTGATGCGTCGACGCCGTGAAAGCGCGTCAGCACCAGCGCGTAGGTGAAGAAGATCGCGTTGTAGAAAAACGCCTGCGACACCATCAGCGCGAGCACGACGACGCTGCGTGTGCGATAGCGGCGCGACAGCACGTGCCAGACTTCGCTCAACGAGGGTGCCGCGCGCTGCCTGAAGGCCACCTGTTCGTGCACCACTTCGAGTGGCTCACCCGTTTCTGTGCGCGCTGTCTGCTCGATCTGCGCCACGATGCGCTCGGCCTCTTCGATGCGGCCATGCGTGAGCAGCCAGCGCGGGCTCTCGGGCACGTGCCTGCGCACCAGCAGGATCGCCAGCGCGAGCGCGGCGCCGAGCAGGAAGCCAGCGCGCCAGCCTTGTTGCGGCCCGAGCACGCGCGCATCGAGCAACGCCAGGCTGATCAGCGCGCCGAGCGCCGCACCGATCCAGAAACTGCCGTTGATGGCCAGGTTGACGCGGCCGCGCACACGCGCCGGGATGAGTTCGTCGATCGCCGAGTTGATCGCCGCGTATTCGCCGCCGATGCCAAAACCGGTGAAGAACCGGCACACGGCGAACCACGCGAGGCCACCGGCGAACGCAGTGGCCACGGTGGCCGCCATGTAGACCGCCAGCGTCAACAGGAACAGACGCTTGCGTCCCATTCGATCGGCCAGCCGGCCGAACACCAGCGCGCCGACAACCGCGCCGCCCACGTAGAGCGACCCGGCCCAACCGATCTGCTGGGCGCTCAGGCCCAAGGTGTCGGGCCGCTCGAGCACGCTGCCGATCGAGCCGACGATCGTGACTTCGAGGCCGTCGAGCACCCAGGCCACGCCGAGCGCGATCACCACGCGCCAGTGCCAGCGCGTCCAGGGCAATCGATCGAGGCGGGCGGGGATGTCGCTGCTGATCGGCATGCTGCGACTATCGCGGCCGCACGATGCCCTTTGTGGCACCGTGGACGCTGGCCGCCCGAGCGGCCATCAATACGTCGCGCGTCCGCCCGAGATGTCGAACACCGCGCCGGTGGAGAACGAGCAGTCCTGCGACGACAGCCAGCACACCATCGCCGCCAGTTCTTCAACGAGCAAGAAGCGGCCCATCGGGATCTTGGACAGCATGAAGTCGATGTGCGCCTGCGACATGGTGTCGAACATCGCGGTCTTGGCCGCGGCCGGGGTGACGCAGTTGACCAGCACGCCGTGGTTGGCCAACTCCTTGCCGAGCGATTTGGTCAGTGCAATCAGCCCCGACTTCGACGCGCTGTAGTGCGACGCGTTGGCGTTGCCCTCCTTGCCGGCAATCGAGGCAATGTTGACGATGCGGCCATAGCGCCGCGCGATCATGTGCGGCACGACGGCGCGGCTCGCCAGGTACGGCGCGATCAGGTTGACCTCGATCACGCGCTTCCAGACCGTGGGGTCGAGCTCCCAGGTGGTGCCGTTGCCGCCGGTGATGCCGGCGTTGTTGACCAGGACGTCGATCTGCCCGTAGCGCTCGATGGTGGCCTGCACCGCACCGGCCACAGAGGTCTCGCTGGTCAGCTCCACCACCGTGGACGCGACGTTGCCGCGAGCGCTCAGCGCGGCGCGTGCCTGCTCCAGGCGCGCGCTGTCGATGTCCCACAGCGCCACCGATGCGCCGGAGTCGAGCATGCGCAGCGCCGTCGCGTAGCCGAAACCCTGCGCGCCGCCGGTGATGACGGCGACGCGGTCGTGCAGATCGATGCGATTCATATCGGCCTCCGCCGAGCCGCCTCAAGGAGGCTGAAGCCCCACGGGCCACGAGGTGGCCCCTGCCGGTGCCAGGGGGCAGCCAACGCACGGCGTGAGCGTGGGGGCATCATCTTGTCTCCTTGTCCTTGTTGCGGGGCAGGCGGCCCATCAGATAGAACTCGTCGTTCGGGCGCAGGCTGATCACGTTGGCCAGGCGGTTGGACAGGCCGAAGAAGGCACTGATCGCGGCGATGTCCCAGATGTCCTCGTCGTCAAAGCCGTGCACGCGCAGGGCGTCGAAGTCGGCGTCGCCGATCTCGTGCGACGCGCGCGTCACCTTCAGCGCGAAGTCGAGCATCGCCTTCTGGCGCGCCGTGATGTCGGCCTTGCGGTGATTGACCGCGATGGCGTCGGCGGCCAGCGGCTTCTTCTCGTACACGCGCAGGATCGCGCCGTGCGCCACCACGCAATACAGGCAGTGGTTGGCGCCCGAGGTGGCCACGATGATCATCTCGCGCTCGCCCTTGCTCAAGTGCCCGCCCTCCTTGAGCAGCAGCGCATCGTGGTAGGCGAGAAAAGCGCGCAGCTCCGCCGGCCGGTGCGCCAGCGCGAGGAACACGTTGGGCACGAAGCCGGCTTTCTCCTGCACCTGCTCGATGCGCTCGCGCAGATCGGCCGGCAGATCCTTCAACTCGGGCACCGGGTAGCGACTGATCGGTGGGTTCACGGTGTTCTCCTCATGCATTGCGAAATTGCAATGCGTGCAGCCGCGCGTAGAGGCCACCGCGCCGCAGCAGCTCGGCATGCGTGCCTTGCTCGACCAGGCGGCCGGCGTCGATGGCCACCACGCGGTCGGCGTGCTCGATGGTCGACAGGCGGTGGGCGATGACCAGCGTCGTGCGATCGCGCATCAGCTCGTCGAGCGCTTGCTGCACTGCGCGCTCCGACTCGCTGTCCAGCGCCGAGGTGGCCTCGTCGAAGATCAGGACCGGCGCGTCCTTGTAGATCGCCCGCGCGATGGCCAGCCGCTGCCGCTGGCCGCCGGAGAGCTGGCTGCCGTTGTGGCCGATCTCGCTGTCGACGCCCTGCGGCAGCGACTCGACGAAATCGAGCAGGTTGGCGCCGCGCAGCGCTTCGCGCACGCGCGCGGGGTCGATCTCGGCGCCCAGCACCACGTTGGCCGTCACGCTGTCGTCGAACAGCACCACGTCCTGGCTCACCAGCGCGAACTGGCGGCGCAGCGACTCGACGCTCCACTCGCGCAGCGGCACGCCGTCGAGCCGGATCTCGCCTGCGGTGGGCTCGATGAATCGCGGCAGCAGGTTCACCAGCGACGACTTGCCGGCCCCCGAAGGACCCACCAGCGCCACCGTCTCGCCGGCGTCGATGGTGAGGGTGAAGGCGTCGAGCGCCGGCGCCTGGTCGGCGGCATAGCGCAACGTCACCGCGTCGACCTCGATGCGGCCGCTGGCGCGCGCCACGCTGTGCGTGCCGCCGCGCTCGTTGATGCCGTCTTCGACCAGATCGACGCTGCGCTCGAGCGCCGTGAGCCCGCGCAGGATCGGCGCCATCACGTCGGCTAGGTGGCGGATCGGCGGCAACGTCATCAGCATCGCGGTGATGAAGGCCACGAAGCTGCCCACCGACTGGCCGCCCTGGCTGCTTTGCCACAGCGCGATCACGATCACCGCCGACATGGCGCAGGCCGCCAGGATCTGCGTCATCGGTGTCATGGCGGCCGACGCGGTCACGCCCTTCAGCGCCAGGCGGCGCAGCGAGTTGCTCAGACGCTCGAAGCGCTTGGCCTGCGACGGGCCCGCGCCGTGCAGGCGCACGATGCGCCAGGCCAGCACGTTTTCTTCCACCACGTAGGCCAGCTCGTCGTTGGCGTGCTGGCCCTCGCGGGTGAGACGTTGCACGCGCGCGCCGGCGGTGCGCATCACCCAGCCGATGGCCGGGAACAACAAGCCGATGACCAAGGTGAGGGCCCAGTTCAGGTACACGAGGTAGATCAGCAGCGCCACCAGCGTCAGCGAGTCGCGCACCAGCGTGAGCACCGAACTGACGAGTTGTCCGCTCGCGCCTTGCACCTCGTAGACCAGCATGTTGGTCAGGCTGCTCGCCGAGTGGCGGGTGAACAGCCCCGGCTCGGCGCGCAGCAGGTGGTCGAACAGGCGCATGCGCAGCACTTGGGACGCCTGGTTGGCGGCCCAGGTGAGCGCGTATTGCGCGACGAACCCGGCCAGGCCTCGCAATGTGAACAAGCCGATGATGGCCACCGGCACCAGCCACAGCGGAATGCCGGCACCGACGAAGCCCTTGTCGAGCAGCGGCTTCATCAATGCGGGCAATGCCGGCTCGGTGAGTGCCGCCACCAGCGAGGCCAGGCCGGCCGCCACAATGCCGTTGCGGCCGCTGCGGAAGTACGGAACGACGCGGGAGATACGTTGCAACACTGTGGCCATGGACGGCAGGCCTTCGCGGCCGCGCTGCGACCTGTTTGACACGACAACTGACGATTATCCCTGCCGCTCCTGCCTACAATGCCTGCCCAGAGGCGGCCGCTGCCTGCGGAACCAGTGCAGCCGAAGCGAATCCACAACACTTCATGGTGATCCCACCCGAGACGCAGCAGGGTCCATCGCGCCGCCGATGGCTGGCCGGGGCTCTCGCCGCTGGGGCGCTGCACGGCGTCGCGCGCGCGCAGTTCCGCGTCGAGATCTCCGGCGTTGGCGCCACGCAGCTGCCGGTGGGCGTGACCAAGTTCCGTGAGGAAGACAAGTCCGGCCAGTCGATCTCGGGCATCGTGCGCGCCGACCTCGAGCGCTCGGGGGTGTTTCGCATCGTCGACTCCGCGGGCGACTTCGACGAGACCTCGCGGCCCAACTACACCGAGTGGCGCGGCCGCGGCGCCGATGCGCTGGTGGCGGGCTCGGCGGCGCGCCTGGCCGACGGCCGCTTCGACGTGCGCTTCAAGCTGTGGGACGTGGTCAAGGGCGTCGACCTCGGTGGCCAGGCGTATGCCGTGCTGACCGCCGACCTGCGCCTGACCGCGCACCGCATCGCCGACACGGTTTACGAGAAGCTCACCGGCGACAAGGGCGTGTTCTCCACCCGCATCGCCTACGTCACGCGGGTGGCCAACCGCTACACGCTGCGCATCACCGACGCCGACGGCGAGGGCGGCCAGGTGGCGCTCAACAGCACCCAGCCGATCATCTCGCCGGCCTGGTCGCCCGACGGCAAGTCGCTGGCCTACGTGTCGTTCGAAAGCGGCAAAGCCGTGGTGTGGGCTCAGGACGTGGCCACCGGTGACCGCCGCGCGATCGCCAACTTTCGCGGCAGCAACAGCGCGCCGACCTGGTCGCCCGACGGCGGCACGCTGGCCGTCACGCTGTCGCGCGACGGCATCTCGCAGATCTACCTGATGGACCCCACGGGCGGCAACTTGCGCCGCATCACGCAAAGCAGCGCCATCGACACCGAGCCGGTGTTCACGCCCGACGGCAAGCAGATCTACTTCGTCAGTGACCGCGGCGGCAGCCCGCAGGTCTACCGCGTGTCTGCCAGCGGCGGCAACCCCGAGCGCGTGACGTTCACCGGCAGCTACAACATCAGCCCCGCACTCAGCCCCGACGGGCGCACCATGGCCTACGTGAACCGCAATGGCGCAGAGTTCAAGGTCATGACGCTCGATCTCGGCGGTGGCGCCGTGCGCGCGGTGAGCGACACCGTCGACGACGAGAGCCCGAGCTTTGCACCCAACGGCAAGCTCATCATCTACGCCACGCGTGCACAAGGGCGCGACGTGCTGATGACCACCACGCTCGACGGCCGCATCCGCACGCGGCTGCTGTCATCGGGGGTGGATGTGCGCGAGCCCATCTGGGGACCCTTCGGTCGGTGAACGCCGGCCCAACACACCGCAAGGAGAAGACCACCATGAACCTTTTTCGAACCTCGCTGTGTGCGGCGCTGATCTGCGCCTGGCTCGCCGGTTGCGGCTCGTCGGTCAAGCTCGACGACGCCGCTCCGGTGGTGGATGCCAAAGCCAATCCGGCCGGCGGCAGCGCGTCCGGTGCGGGCGGCAACCGCGCCAACTCGGCGCAGTCGGCGGTGACCACCGTCGATGCCACCAAGATCGACCCGGCTGCCGCCGGCAACCTGGGCCGCGTGGTGTACTTCGACTACGACAGCTATGCGCTGAAGGATGAGTTCCGGCCGCTGATCGAGGGCTTCGCGCGCGTGCTCAGTTCGAACAAGGCCAAGAAGATGGTCATCGAGGGCCACACCGACGAGCGCGGCGGTCGCGAGTACAACCTGGCGCTGGGCCAGCGCCGCGCCGAGGCGGTGGCCAAGTCGCTGCAGTTGCTGGGCGCCTCCGACAGCCAGGTGGAGGCGGTGAGCTTCGGCAAGGAGCGCCCGGCCGTCGACGGCCACGACGAAGCCGCGTGGGCCAAGAATCGCCGCGCCGAGCTGAAGGACCGGTGATGGCGCGCTGGCCTTTGTCGCTGCGGGCTGGCGTGGTGGCAGCATTCGTGCTACTGGCGCTGCCTGCGCGCGCTGCGCTGTTCGACGATGACGAGGCCCGCAAGGCGATCCTCGAGCTGCGTCAGAAGGTGCAGCAGATGGAGCAGGCCAACGCCCAGCAGGCCGCCGAGGCCGCCAAGACCAACGCACAGCTGCTCGAGCAGGTTCAGGTGCTCAAGCGCAGCATGCTCGAGCTCAACGGGCAGCTCGAGTCGTTGCGCGGCGAGATCGCCAAGCTGCGCGGCACCGATGAGCAGCTGACGCGCGACTTGGCCGACGTGCAGCGCCGCCAGAAAGACATTTCGCAGGGCGTCGACGACCGCATCCGCAAGCTCGAGCCGGTGAAAGTCTCGGTCGATGGCAAGGAGTTCATGGCCGACCCCGAAGAAAAGCGCCAGTTCGACGACGCGCTGGCGGTCTTGCGCAACGGCGACTTCGACAAGGCCGCCGTGGCGTTCGGCGGTTTCTTGCGGCGCTACCCCGCCAGCGGCTATGCCGACAGCGCACGCTTCTGGCTGGGCAATGCGCTGTACGGCAAGCGCGAATACAAGGACGCGATCGCCTCGTTTCGCAGCCTGGTCAGCAACGCGCCGGATCATGCGCGCGCACCCGAGGCCCTGCTGGCGGTGGCCAACTGCCAGGTCGAGACCAAAGACACCAAGGGCGCGCGCGCCACCATCGGCGAGCTGATCAAGACATACCCGAAGTCCGAGGCCGCGCAAGCGGGCCGCGAGCGGCTTGCGGCGCTAAAGTAGCGCGCCGCGGGTCGGGGTGTGCCGCGCGACAGGCTCTGAGGGCCTGGCGTCGCAGGCAATCCTTGGCGCGCAGCGCGCGTGCGACCGTGATCGATCGAGCCTTCTTGAGAAGGTGCAGTGATGCGGGGGCGCGCGATGCACATCCACCACCTGGAGGCCCGCTGATGAACCGATCGTTGAGCTCGCGTCGCGCGAGCATGCGTTTCCTTGCCGCCCTGTTGCCGCTTGGCGTGTCGTGGCCGCTGATCGCTGCCGAGCCCGCGGTGCTCATTCAAACCGCCAAGCGCAGCCCGGCGCCGCCGTGGCGCGCGGGCGACGAGCTGGGCATGGCCAACACGCTGGGCCCGATCACGCTGGCGCGCTGCGCCTGGCACATGGCGCAGCCGCGCTCGCAGGTCTACGAGGCGTCGTTCGTGCGCAGCAACACGATGCCGATGTCGCCGTTCGCGAGCCACGCGGGCACGCAGTACAAGGCCACCTCGGGCGTGCCGTTCTCGGCGCACGCGTTCAACAGCGAGGTGATGCAGGCCGGCGCCGAGCCCGGACAGCAGGGCACGCAGATCGATGCGCTGGGCCACTTCGCCTACATCAGCAAGGTGTGGGATCCGAAAGATCCGTTCCCCGCCGACGAAGCCAAGTACTACGGCGGCCACACGCAGAAAGACGTCAAACCGACGCCCGACTCGCCGCTGTTGAAGATGGGCATCGAGAAGATCCCGGCGCTGATCACCAGCGCGGTGCTGCTGGACGCGCGCACGCTGGTTGGCAAGGGCCAGGCGATGACCGATGGGCAACTCGTCACCGCGGCGCACATCGAGGCGATGCTGAAGGCGCAAGGCCTCGAGCAGCGCGGCGTGCTGCCGGGTGACATGGTGTGGATCTACACCGGCTGGAGCGAGCGCTGGAAGGACCCGTACGACGACAACGGCTACTACGCGATGGCGCCGGGGCTGTCGGTGGACGCCGCCAACTGGCTGGGTGCCAAGCGCGTGGTCGCGGTGGGGCTGGACACGCCGTTCATCGACTCGGTGCCCAGTGGCATGCTGCAGGGCAAGGCACCGCCCGCGCCGGGCACGTTGCCGGGGATGCCGTTTTCGATCCACCACACGCTGATCACGCAGTTCGGCATCCACCACCTGGAGAACCTCAACCTGGCGGCGATGACCAAGGACAAGGTGTGGACGTCGTGCGCGATGGTGCTGCCTTCGCGCGACTTGGGCGCCGCCGGCGCGGCGATCCGCCCGGTGGCCGTGGGCGTGCCGAATCAGTTTTGACGCGCGCCCTTTGAGGCAGCGGCTGCGGCCACGATGCTGAACGAAGCGCAGGTGCAGGCGCTGACCACGCAGGTGCTGTGGGCGGCGTTTGCGCTGGCGCTCGCGTTCGGCGCCATCGCGCAGCGCACGCACTTCTGCACGATGGGTGCGCTGGCCGACATCGTGACGATGGGCGACTGGTCGCGCATGCGCATGTGGGCGCTGGCCGCCGGCGTGGCGGTGCTCGGCTTCAACGCAATGGTGGCGCTGGGCTGGCTGCAGGCCGCCGATTCGATCTACGCTAGCCCACGGTTGATCGCTCTCAGCCACGCGCTGGGCGGCCTGATGTTCGGCTTTGGCATGGTGCTGGCTTCGGGTTGCGGCAGCAAGACGCTGGTGCGCGTGGGCGGCGGCAACTTGAAGTCGCTGGTGGTGTTCGTGGTGCTCGGTGTGACCGCGTTCGCCACGCTGAAGGGCCTGACCGCGGTGTGGCGTGTCAGCACCGTCGACCGTGTGGCCGTCACGCTGCCGGCGGGCCAAGACCTGCCGTCGTTGCTGGCGCAGGCCAGCGGCGTCGAGCACACGGCGCTGGCGGCGCTGCTGGGGCTGCTGTTCGGCGGCGCTCTGTTGGCCTGGGCGCTGGCGCGTCCCGAGGGGCGGCGCGGCGACGTGCTGCTCGGCGGCATCGGCATCGGCGCGGTGGTGGCGGCGGTGTGGTGGGTGTCGGGCCGCCTCGGCCACGTGGTGGAGCATCCGCTGACGCTGCAGGAGAGTTTTCTGGCCACCAATTCGCACCGCATGGAGTCGCTGAGTTTCGTGT
>JBIODO010000139.1:0-9543 GCA_044445225.1 Burkholderiales bacterium | reverse complement strand
CCGCACCGTCACCAAGCAACAGATGGTGCATAACGCCTACGCACCCAAGATGGAAATCGACCCGCACACCTACAGCGTGCGCGCCGACGGCCAGCTGCTGACCTGCGAGCCGGCCCAGGTGCTGCCGATGGCGCAGCGGTACTTCTTGTTCTGACCGGTACCGCAGCTGCCGCTACATCGCCCGCTTGGGCGCCGTCTGCATCAATTGGCGCAGCGGCTCGATGTAGAAGCGCGCCTGCGCCGTGGTGCCGTGGCCTGCGGTGTTCTCGCTGGCCGGAATCAGGTAGATCTTGCCGTTCTTCACGCGCCTGAGCTCGCGCTCCATGATGCCGGTCTCGGGCGGGTTGCGTTCATCATCGGCGGCGTTGATCGCCAGCAGCGCGGCCTCGATGCGCTCCAGCCCTGGCGACGGGTTGTAGTCGCGCGAGCTGTCCCACTGATAAAGCGTGTCGTTCGCGTCGGCGCGAAACGGCGCGTTCAGCCGGCCGTCGAGCAGCCGGTCGGCCGCCTCCCGCGTGGGCGCCTGCTTCTGATAGGCCAGCGTGCCGCCGTTGGTCGCAACGCCGTAGAACACGCTCGCCACCTGCGCCGATTTGGGCTGCATTGCGTAGTTGCCGTCCTTCCACTCGGGGTCGTTGCGGATCGAGTCGGTGATCAAGCGGCGCATCATCCAGTTGCGGCTCGACATCTCGGTGGGCTGCGAAGCCATCGGCGCCAGCGCGTCCATGAAGCCGGGGTAGGTCACGCCCCAGATCCACGTGTGCATGCCGCCCATCGAGTTGCCGATGACGAGCCGCAGGTGCTTCAGCCCCAGGCCCTCGGTGAGCAGGCGATATTGCGCTTGCACCATGTCGTCGTAGTTGTAGCGAGGGAACTTCGCGCGCTGGCCATCCGACGGCTTGGCCGATTGGCCATGGCCGATCGCATCGGGCAGGATGATGAAATACTTGGTCGCATCGAGCGGCTGGCCGGGGCCGAACAACTCGCCCGCGAATGCCGGCGTCAGCATGCCAGCGCCCGAGCCGGTGGTGCCGTGCAGCACCAGCACCGGCTCGCCGGAGCTCGCACCCACCGTCGTGTAGTGCAGCTTCAGTTCGGCCATCACCTCGCCGGTGTGGAACTTGAAGTCGCGCGCGACCCAGTCGCCTTGCCTAGGCGCCGGGTAGTCGGCCGCATGCCCTGCCGTCATGAACAGGGCGCCGATACAGCACATCCACCACCGTCTCACCGCGCGCCAAGCCACCATGGTCGTCTCCCACATCGTGATGCGCCACGCTAGCCCAGAGCGCGGGCGACCGTATCGGGTGTTGCACGAATGCGCGCCGGCAGTTCTCGGCAGCCGCGACGGTTGATCGATCGGTGTCACACTGCCGGCTCGCGTGGCACAGGCAGGAGCTTTACCGCATGTTAAGCGTCAACAAACTGATCCCGCAGGGCCGCGGCCTGGCCAAGGTGCTGCTGCAGCGTGCGACGAGCGTCGAGTTGGACTGGGACGTGCGCCAGAAGAGCCGCTTCGATGCCACCGATTCGAGCGGCCGTGCATTGGGCGTGTTCCTCGCGCGCGGCGCGGTGGCGCGTGGGGGTGACGTGCTGGTGGCCGAGGACGGCTCGCTGATCGTCGTGAAAGCAGCGCCGCAAGCCGTGATGGTGGTGCGCCATTGCGCCGAGCACGGGTCGCCGCACGACCTGCTGCGCGCCGCCTACCACCTGGGAAACCGCCATGTGCAACTCGAGTTGCAGCCCGATCGACTGCTGCTCGAACCCGACCACGTGCTGGCCGACATGCTGCGCCACATGCACCTGCTGGTGAGCCACGAACAAGCCGCGTTCGAGCCCGAGGCCGGGGCCTACGCGGGCGGCGGTGGGCAGGCCACACATGATCACGCGCACGATCATGACCATGACCATCACCACCATGACCACGACGACCATCGCGGCCATGACCATCCGCACAAGCATTGATCGATGACGCACGCCGCGCCGCCGCCGCGGTTGCCGCCGGCCGTGTTGATCGAGTTGATGCGCCTGGCCTCGCCGGCGCTGCCGGTGGGCGGCTTCAGCTACAGCGAGGCGCTCGAGGCAGCTGTTGACCGCGGCTGCGTGAGCGACGTCGAGTCGGCCCGCGCCTGGCTGCTCGATCAGCTGGAGTTGAGCGTTGCGCGCTGCGACCTGCCCGTCGTTGCGGCGGCCCACGATGCCTGGTCGCGCGAGGACTTCAGCCAGGTCAGCGCGTTGAACACGTGGGCCACCACGGTCCGCGAGACCCGTGAAATGCAACTCCAGGCCCAGCAGATGGGCCGCTCGCTGCTCGAATGGCTGCGTCAGCGCGCGCCGGCGGGCGCGGCCATCGACCACGCCGCAGGGCTCAAGCCGGCGCCGGTGTGGCCGGTGGTGTTTGCGTTGGCCGCCGTGCACGCGCACGCGCCGGTGCACGACAGCCTGATCACCTTCGTGCTCGGCTGGGCCGAAAATATGGTGCAGGCGTCGATCAAGGCGGTGCCGCTGGGGCAAAGCGCCGGCCAGCGCCTGCTCGATGCACTGGCCGCCGCAGCACCGGCTGCCGTCGCCCGTGCGTTGGCCACGCCGTCAGGACAGCGCCAAGCCTTCACGCCGATGCTGGCGATTCTGTCGGCACAACACGAAACCCAGTACTCACGGCTGTTCCGCTCGTGAGCCCACACGTGACCTCGCTATCCTGACCACATGAGCTCCGCCCTGCACGCCATACCCCATCGCACCACCCGACTGCCGCCGCTGCGCGTGGGCGTCGGCGGCCCGGTGGGCTCCGGCAAGACCACGCTGGTGGAGATGCTGTGCAAGGCGATGCGGGATCGTTGGGATCTGGTGGTGGTGACCAACGACATCTACACCAAGGAAGACCAGCGCCTGCTCACCGTGGCCGGCGCGCTCGAGCCCGAGCGCATCATGGGCGTGGAGACCGGCGGCTGCCCGCACACCGCGATCCGCGAGGACGCGTCGATCAATCTCGAGGCGGTCGATCGCATGTTGGAGAAGTTTCCCAACGCCGACATCGTGTTCATCGAATCCGGCGGCGACAACCTCGCGGCCACCTTCAGCCCCGAGTTGAGCGACCTCACGATCTACGTGATCGACGTCGCCGCTGGCGAGAAGATCCCGCGCAAGGGCGGCCCCGGCATCACCAAGAGCGATCTGTTCATCATCAACAAGACCGATCTGGCGCCCCATGTGGGCGCCGATCTGTCGGTGATGGAAGCCGACACGCGGCGCATGCGGCCGAACAAGCCGTATGTGATGAGCAACCTGCGCACCAAGCAAGGCCTGGCTGACGTGGTGGCATTCATCGAGCGCAAAGGCTTGCTTTCGCCCTGAGCAGCGCGCGCCGTCGGGCCGCAGATCTCGGGCGGTTCACGGCGGCGCGTGCTCGGCCGCAATGACTCGGCTCACCACCGGGTCGGCGCGCACACGGTCGCGGTGCGCCGCCACTTTGGGAAAACGCCGTGGGTCGACGCCATCGGCTTCCATCCATTGCGCCAGCGTGAACAGGTACATGTCGCTGACGCCATAGTGCGCTCCCATCGCCCACGGACCGACGAAGAACTCGTTCTCGATCAGTTCGAAGCACTCGCCCACCGACTGCGGCACCTTCTTTTGCATCGCCACGATGGCGGCGGGATCGTCGCACCAGCGGTAGCCGCGCATGCGGTGCGCGTGCGCCACGTGCAGCGTCGAACACAGGTAGCTGTGGAAGGCGTTCATGCGCGCCAGCTCGAACGGATCGTCGAGCGGCGCGAGGCCGGCGGCCGGATACTGCTGCGCAATGAACTGCAGGATCGCCGGCGTTTCGGTCAGCACACCGCGCTCGGTGACGAGCGCCGGCACGCGACCCTTCGGATTGACACGCAGATACTCGGCCGAGCGCTGCTGCTTGCTGGCGAAATCGATGCGCACCAGTCGATAGTCGGCTTCAGCATGCTCCAGCGCGATGTGCGAAGCCAGCGCGCAGGTGTCGGGCGCGTAGTAGAGCGTCAGCACGTGCGGTGCCGCAGGCTCAGTGCAGCGGGCTCATCGCGCGCAGCGCGCGCACCGCGCCCTCGCCCATCGAGCTGCCGAAACGCCTGGCCAGCCGCTCGGCGATGTTTTCCTTGGGCGTGTAGTCGATCACCTCCTCGGCCTTGACGACTTCGCGCGCCACGTAGTCGAGGTTGCCGAATTTGTCGGCCAGGCCCTGGCGCACCGCCTCTTCGCCGTTCCAGAACAGGCCCGAGAAGGTGTTGGGGTTCTCGTTCAACCGCTTGCCGCGACCTTCTTTGACGACCTTGATGAACTGCTGATGGATCTGATCGATCATCGCCTGCGCGTAGGCCTTCTGCTTCTCGTTCTGCGGCGAGAAGGGATCGAGCATGCCCTTGTTCTCGCCGGCGGTCAGCAGGCGGCGCTCGACGCCCAGTTTTTCCATCGTGCCGACAAAGCCGAAACCGTCCATCAGCACGCCGATCGATCCCACCAGGCTCGCCTTGTCGACGTAGATCTCGTCGGCCGCCACCGCGATGTAGTAGGCGCCGGACGCGCACATCTCTTCGACCACCGCGTACACCGGCTTCTTGTGTTTGGCCTTCAGGCGCCTGATCTCGTCGTTGATGATGCCTGCCTGCACCGGGCTGCCGCCCGGGCTGTTGATGCGCAGCACCACGGCCTGCGAGTCGGCGTCTTCGAACGCGCCTTTCAAGCCGGCCACCAGGTTCTCGGCGCTGGCCTCGGTGTCATCGGCAATCTCGCCGCGCACCTCGATCAATGCCGTGTGCGGGCCGCTCGGCGCGGGGCCGTGGCCGCGGCCCATGAGCAACGACCACGCGATGATGGCGAACAGGATCAGCCAGGCCAGGCGGAAGAACACACGCCAGCGCCGATCGGTGCGCCGCTCGCGCAGCAGATCGTCGGTGAAGCGCGACATGCCGCGCTCGAAGCTCGACGGCCCGCGCGGAGGCACCGGCGCGGCTGCCGGCGTTGCGCCTTCAGGCGGCAGAGTCGACGAGGGCAAATACGGCTCTTGTGGATTCATGGTGTGCTTTCAGGGGTCGCGTCGTCGCCCGGCCCCGCGTCGTCGAAGACGACGGGTTGGATGTCGCGGGAAGGATACCAATACACCGTGCCCTCGCGCTCTTCGGTGGTGATGGGCATCAGGCGCCCACGCCCACAAGGGCCGCCGACGCACTGGCCGTCGGCCGGTTCGTAGGTCGCGCCGTGCACCGAACAGATGATCCAGCGCTTGTCCATGTCGAGGAATTGGCCGACCTGCCAGTCCATCTCGGAGGGTACGTGCGCGCAGCGGTTCATGTAGGCCACCACCTGGCCGTCGAAACGCAGCGCGAACGCCCGCGCCGGCGCGCGCCACAGCATGACATCGAACACCACCGCCTGGCCGCGCTCGAGCAACTCGCCGCTCGCGCACAAGGCTTGCGCGTCGTTGACGGGATCAGCCATGGTGCAGCAACCAGTCGTGCAGCTCGCGCGTCGAATGCGCCACGAACAACGGGTTGAACTCGGTGAACGCTTCGTGGTCGTGCGCACCGTAGCCGACGCCGATGCAGGGCGTACCCGCATTGGCCGCCAGCTGCAGGTCGTGCGTGGTGTCGCCGATCATCAGCGTGCGCTCGGGCGTGGTGCCGCACTCGTGCATCAACTCCAGCAGCATGCGCGGATCGGGCTTGCTCGCCGTTTCGTCGGCGGTGCGGGTGGCGTCGAACAGCGACTTCAATTGCACCGTCTCGAGCGCGGCGTCCAGCCCGCGGCGCGCCTTGCCGGTGGCCACCGCGATGCGCTGGCGCCGCGCCTTCAACGCATGCAGCATCTCCAGCGCGCCGGGAAACAGCGTCAACTCGTGCTGCCGCTCGAAGTAGTGATGGCGGTAGCGTTGGCCGAGCTCGGGGTAGCGCTCGGGCGGCAGGCCTGGCGCGGCGTGCGCCAGCGCGTCGGACAAGCCCAGGCCGATCACGTAGGCGGCCTGCTCGTCGCTGGGCACCGCCACGCCGAGGTCGCGGCACGACTGCTGGATGCAGCGCACGATCAGCGCCGTCGAGTCGAACAGCGTGCCGTCCCAATCGAACGCGATCAGATCGAAGCGGTGGGCTGATTCAGGGGCCATGACAACGGTCAATGGGGCTCGCACAACACGCCCAGCAGTCTGACGCATTCGGCCGGCAGCGGCGCCTGCAGCTCGATGCGCGCGCCGCTGGCGGGGTGATTGAATGCCAGCCGACGGGCATGCAGAAACATGCGGGCAAAACGAAAACCCGCCAGACCCTCGCCGCGCGCCAGCTGCCGGTTCAATTCGAAGTCGCCGTATTGATCGTCGCCGACGATGGCGTGCCCCTCGTGCGCCAGGTGCACGCGGATCTGGTGCGTGCGGCCGGTCTTGAGGGTCACGTCGAGCAGCGTGTAGGCCTGGCAGCGGCGCGCCACCTTGACCAGCGTGATCGAGCGGCGGCCGTCTTCGTCATCGGCATCCACCGCGCGCACCCGCCGCACCCCATCGGCGGCGGTCGACTTGTGCAGCGCCACGTCGATCACTTTCTTGGCGGCCGGCCAGGCGCCGATCACCAGCGCGGCGTAGGTCTTGTCGGTGGCACGCGAACGGAATTGATCCTGCAGCGCGGTCAACGCGCTGCGCTTCTTGGCCAGCAGCAGCACGCCGGAGGTCTGCTTGTCCAGGCGGTGCACCAGCTCGAGAAAGCGCGCCTGCGGCCGCGCGCGCCTCAATTGCTCGATCACGCCGAAGCTGACACCGCTACCGCCGTGCACGGCGACGCCGGCCGGCTTGTCCACCGCCAACAAGTGGTCGTCTTCATAGAGGATCGGGAACTCGCGGCCGGGCGCGGGCGCCGCGCTGGCGCGCTCGGCCACGCGCACCGGCGGCAGCCGCACCTCGTCGCCCAGCGCCAGCCGGGTGTCTGCGCTGGCCCGCCCGCGGTTGACCCGCACCTCGCCGGAGCGGATCACGCGGTACACGTGGGTCTTGGGCACGCCCTTGAACAGCCGCAGCAGAAAGTTGTCGAGCCGCTGCCCCGCGCTGCCTTCGTCCACATTGACACGCTGCACCGTTGCACGCGGTGATGCGAGCGGCGCCCCCGCTGCGGCGGGCGCGTCTATAATGCGTCGGACCACTGTCGTGCTGCAAGTGCTTGATTTGTTTTGAGTTTACTCGGCGCTTGCACGGCAACGGCGGTGGTGGCGCAGCGAAATTCGTGCGCCGTGTTTTGGTGATGCAGCGCTGCAACCCCAATGGAAGGGCCGTCTCCCACAGCGAGGCGGCTGCCGGACGGGCAGCAGTGAAAGAACAACGTCGAGCCAGCCCTCCCGTGAGTCGGGAAAGAAAAGGTCAAATGCAGCAGACGCCTCGATGCGGCGGCTGTTGCTTCGCTGCGAAGCGAATCGGTGTGTGCATGCCGCACCTCAAGCCACCACGACCCCTGTCCGCGCGCTTGCCGCGCGGGCGGTCGTTCGCCGCGAGCACGGGCCCTGCGCCCGCATCGCGGGTTGAAGGCCGCCGCGATTCATCGCGCGGCCCACTGGCATTGGGCCATGACGACCACCCCACTCGCTTTGCCGCACGCCGCCCCACCGTGGTGACGGTCGCCCTCGCGGCGCCCCCTGCGGCCCTGGGCAGTTTTCTTCACTAGGGCCTCTTCAGCGTTGCTCGTGCATTGAGCGGGTCCACCGGTCGCAAGGCCGCTGGATCGAAAAGAGGTGTGCACGCGCCTAAGGCGGCCCGTGCACCCGATGAGGAGTGCACATGAAACGCATGCTGATCAACGCCACGCAGCCAGAAGAACGGCGCCTGGCGATCGTCGACGGCCAGAAATTGCTCGACTTCGAGAACGAACTCGAAGGGCGCGAGCAACGCAAGGGCAACATCTACAAGGCCGTGGTGACGCGCGTCGAGCCGTCTCTGGAGGCCTGCTTCGTCGACTACGGCGAAGACCGCCACGGCTTTCTGCCGTTCAAGGAGATCTCGCGCCAGTTCTTCCGCGAGGGCATCGACGTCAAGAACGCCACCATCAAGGACGCCATCCGCGAAGGGCAAGAACTGCTGGTGCAGGTGGAAAAGGAAGAGCGCGGCAACAAGGGTGCGGCGCTAACCACCTTCGTCTCGCTGGCCGGACGCTACCTGGTGCTGATGCCCAACAACCCGCGCGGCGGCGGCGTCAGCCGGCGCATCGAGGGCGAAGACCGCGAGGAGCTGAAGGAAAACCTCGATCAGCTCGACTACCCCAAGGGCATGAGCCTGATCGCGCGCACTGCGGGCATCGGCCGCTCGGCGGCCGAGCTGCAGTGGGACCTGAACTACATGCTCAAGCTGTGGACGGCGATCGACGAGGCGAGCAAGGCTGGCAAGGGCGCCTTCCTGATCTACCAGGAGAGCTCGCTGGTCATCCGCGCGATCCGCGACTACTTCACGTCGGACATCGGGGAGATCCTGATCGACACCGACGACATCTACGATCAGGCGCAGCAGTTCATGAACCACGTGATGCCCGAGTCGGCACCGCGTGTGAAGCGCTACCGCGACGACGCGGCGTTGTTCAGCCGCTTCCAGATCGAGCACCAGATCGAGACCGCGTTCTCGCGCACGGTCAACCTGCCCTCGGGCGGCGCCATCGTGATCGACCACACCGAGGCGCTGGTGTCGATCGACGTCAACTCGGCGCGCGCCACGCGCGGCAGCGACATCGAGGAAACCGCCACCCGCACCAACCTCGAGGCGGCCGACGAGATCGCGCGCCAGATGCGGCTGCGCGACCTGGGCGGCCTGATCGTGGTCGACTTCATCGACATGGAGGAGAGCAAGAACCGCCGCGAGGTCGAGCAGCGGCTGCGCGACGCATTGCGCTACGACCGCGCCCGCGTGCAGTTCAGCTCGATCTCCAAGTTCGGCCTGCTCGAGCTGTCTCGGCAGCGCCTGCGCCCGGCGTTGAGCGAAGGCAACCACATCACCTGCCCGCGCTGCAACGGTACCGGCCACATCCGCGACACCGAATCGAGCGCGCTGCAGATCCTGCGCATCATTCAAGAAGAGTCGATGAAGGACAACACCGCCGCCGTGCACGTGCAGGTGCCGGTGGAGGTGACGAGCTTCCTGTTGAACGAGAAGCGCACCGAGATCACCAAGATCGAACTCAAGCAGCGCGTCACCGTGCTGCTGGTGCCCAACAAGCACATCGAGACGCCCAACTACAAGCTCGAGCGCCTGCGCCACGACGACCCGCGGCTGGAAAACCTGCAGGCCAGCTACACCATGATCGAGGAGCCCGACGACGAGGTGGCGATCTCGCGGCGCGAGAAGGCCAAGGCCAAGCAGGAGCCGGTGATCAAGGGCGTGCTGCCCGATCAGCCGGCACCAGCGGCGACTCCCCGCGCACCCGAGCCCGCCGTGCCGCCGTTGGCCAAGGCCCCGGTACCGGCTGCCCCAATGGCCGCACCCGTGCGTGCCGCGCCGGAGCCGGCCCACAGCGGCGTCAAGGCCTGGCTGACGACGTCGTTCGGGGCCGGGCCCGAGCCCGCGGT